>JAEUWI010000069.1:0-32500 GCA_016791475.1 Candidatus Hydrogenedentota bacterium | reverse complement strand
GGCACGGGCGGTTACGGCTACAATATGGCCTATATCGGCTCCACGCTCGCGGTGACGAACGATCTGGTGAGCGCGGCGAGGAACGGCTTTCTGGATTCGCGGATCCAGCACCCGGCCCAGACGGTATTGTTTGCGGATGCGGCGATGCCCCAGAACGGCTATCTGATCGAATACAGCTTTGTGGAGCCCCCCCACTTCGTGTCGGCGGACGAGCCTCGGGGCGCGGCGGCCTGGGGATTTCAGTCACCCTCGATGCATTTCCGGCATTATGGACGGGCGAATGTGCTCTGGGCGGATGGTCACATTACGAGCGAGAAGTGGGAATGGGCGCCGGAGACCAACATCTACGGCGCGAAGAACAGCCGTTGGATGGTGGGGTGGTTTGGTCCTCAGGACAACCGCCACTTCGATCACGGATCCAAAGAGGGCTACTGAGCCACCCGGTTCAGCGCTTGAATATTCCCAGAATGCCGCCCAACAGCCGGGAGAAGAAACCGCCTTCGGCTTTGGGTTGTTCGGTGGGCTTTATGGCGCCGGTGCTGATCTGATAGAGGGTATTGATGCACTCGCGGAACTCGGCCGCATTGGCGATGCGGTCTTTGGGATCGCGCGCGAGGGCCCGCTCGAAGAAGCGGTCCGCCTCCTTGGGCAGTTCGGGGCAGAGTTCGCAGATGGGTTCGAAGGCCCGGGGCACTTTTCCGCTCAACATCTCGAAAAAGATAATGCCGATGGAATAGATGTCGGCGCGCTGATCCACTTCCGATGCGTTGAAGGATTGCTCGGGGGCGTTGTACTGGATGCGTCCGAGGGTTGCGCCCACGCGGGTGAACTGGGCCCCGCTGGGGTCCTGAAGCTTGGCCAGACCGAAATCGAGGAGCTTGATGGTGCCATCCTGCAGGAGGATGATGTTTTCGGGGGAGATATCGCGGTGGACGGTAACCTGGTGCACGTGCTCCAGGGCGTCGCACAGGAGCGACAGGATGCGCACGGCCGAACCGAGGCCGAGCTTGCCCCGCTTGACCATGTAATCGCGCACGGTCTTCCCGTCCAGATACTCCATGGTGTAGTAAAGCAGGGAGCCGTACTGGCGGGCGGCGAGGATCTTCACGATACCGGGGTGGTTCAACTGGCGCACCGCGTTCACTTCGCGCACGAAACGACCGACGGCCTGCTGGTTGGTGGCATACTGGGGAAGGAGGGTTTTGAGGGCGATCTGACGATCCCGCTTGAGATCGTTTACCAGGTAAACGATGCCCATGCCGCCCTTTCCGAGCATCCGCACGACCTGGTAGCGTTCCGCGATAATATCGCCGGGCTCAAAGCCCCCAATGGCTTTGGCCAGGTTGGAACGCCCCCCGGGCTTGGGCACCTGAAAATCCGGTTTATTTTGTTCGCTCATCCTGTTGTTCCCGGCTCAGTTGTGAACGTCACAGACCCTACTGTGCGGTGTAGAATAGCAGAAAGCCGAGCAGGAATAAACACTCTTTACAATCCTGTGAAAGTCCCCCAGCCCCCGAAAATGTCGGGTGTCGCCCGAAGGCAACACCGACCCCGCCGCAGCCGGGCGCTCAGCCCACGTTGCGAAGCTTCATCATCCAGAAGTGCCCCTCACGATCAACCCCGCTCGGCTGGCCGGGAAAGGGGATTTCCACGGCGGGGATACGCTTGGATTCACGGCTTGCCAGGGCGCTGTAGGCTTCCAGAAGGGTGATTCCGCCCTCGCTCCGCGCCGCGGGGCCTTCCATCGTTTCAATCGTGATGCTGCTCATGTCGTTTTTCCTTTTTTCGCTCTGGTTGTTCATGTGCACAGCATAACCGGGCCATGTCAATTGCGTATTTGTGTTTCGTTAGATGTTTGTATTGCCCTCGGGCGTTCATCGCCCCGGCCTTAGTACCACTACAAGGATAGGTTTATTCATGCACACTTTGGACCCCCGATTGCCGACTGGTCCCCCGCGCTGTTATGCTCCGAGATCCGTAAACAACCCTGGAGAACCCGCCCCATGAAAACCATCGTCGCCACCGCCTTCGGCGGCCCTGAAGTCCTTGAAATCCGCGAGGTGCCGATTCCCGCGCCCGGTCCGGGCGAGGTACGCATCCAGGTGCGGGCCGCCGGGATCAATTATGCGGATATCATGCAGCGGGAGGGTCTCTATCCCGGCGGGCCCAAAGCCCCCTTCGGCGCGGGCTTTGAGGTGGCGGGCGTGGTGGTGGAGGCGGGTGACGGCGTGACCCAGTGGCGTCCCGGGGATGAGGTGATGTCTTTCTGCCAGTCGGGTTACAGCGAGTACGTTGTCGCGAAGGCGGGGCAGGTCATGCCGAAGCCCGAGCAGCTCAGCTTCGCGCAGGCGGCGGCAATCCCCTGCCAGTTCCTGACGGCCTACCACGCGCTGCTGACCCTCGGCCGGCTTGCGGCGGGCCAGACAGTGCTCATCCAGGCGGCGGCGGGCGGACTCGGCACGCAGCTCGTGCAGATTGCGCGCAACGCGGGTGCGACGGTTATCGGCACGGCGAGCACCCCGGAGAAGTGCGCCTTGATCGAATCCCTGGGCTGTGCCCACGCCATCAATTACAAGCGACAGGACTTTCAGGAATCGGTGAAGGCGATCACCGGCAGCCGGGGCTGCGATCTGGTGATCGAATCGGTGGGCGGCGAAGTCTTTGCGAAGAGTCTCAAGTGTCTGAAGCCCCGTGGGATGCTTGTAACGTTGGGGATAGCCAGCAAAGAGCCGCCGGTAGTCGAGGCGCGAACGCTGCTTGCGCGCAACTGGATCGTGGCGGGCTTTCACCTGATGGCCTATACCGGCGACACCCAGGCCATGGCCGGCGCCATGCGCGATTTGCACGCGTGGCTCCTGGACGGCAAGCTCACGGTCGTGGTGGGTCACGAGTTCAAGCTGGAGGAAGCGGCCCGGGCCCATCAGTTTATCTCGGATCGCAAGAGCTCGGGGAAAGTAGTGCTTGTGCCAAAGGGGTGATGTTCAACCACACTGTGTCGGTCGACGCGAAGTTACATCGCTTAATTGGCGGTCTGCGGGGACGCGGGCCGGCTCTCGGCAACGGCCTTGTTCACGGTCTCGTTGAGCCAGGCGGTGTTCACGTCCAGCCGGGCCTGGCTGAGGGAGGCGCCGGTGATGCGGTGGCGCCCGGCGTCGAGGGTGATTCGGACTTTGCCATCGACCAGCTCTCCGGTAAGGGGGGTTCGGTCGAGGCGGAGCTTTTCGGGACCGTCGAGAGCCAGGGTAAGGACCGTGGACTTCGAGGTGATGATATCGATGATGCCTTCCCGGAGATCCCAGGCGATCTCGACGGGCGCCTCGGCGCGAATGAGCTCGCGGGCGGCGCTGAGGTCGAGGCCGTAGAGGTAGTCGGGCTCCAGCAGCACGAGCGTGCCTTCGAGACCGTCGTGGGCGCCGGTGGCGGCGACGGCGGCGCGTGGGAGGTGGAGTGCGGCGGCGCTGTTCCCGAGGGGTGCGCAGGCGATGGCCCCCACGGTACCGTGACCAATAATCGAAAAGAGATATTGGGGCTGACCGGTCACGGCGGGTACCGTTGAGGACAGCGTGGCCACTTTGCCCGCGACCGCCAGACTCATGGCGCGGCTGGTCTGAAGGGCGGGCACCTTTTCGGGATCGTCCACACCCGGCAGGAGGAGGGCGCTTGCACCGGGCCCGACGGCCCAGTCACCTTCGGCGGTTTCCCAGGAAAGCTGGACTTCGAGGCCGGGGGAATCGACTCGGGGCGTGAGGCTGTCGAGCAGTAGGGTGTAGTGGCCGCGCCGGTTGATGATACTGCGTCGCCAGACGGCCGCCGGGTCCTTGGGGGATTCGAGGATTGCGGTGGCGATCTCCCCCACCACCCGCTGGTGCTTCAGGGTGCCATCGGCGGGCACGGTCGCCTCGGCCATTCCTTCGATGCGAGTCTTGAGGGCGTTGTGCCGCCCTTCGAGGATGGTCTGGCCGCCCTGCCGCAACTCCAGGATCCCGAGGGACTGGCGCAGTTCCGCCTGTAGTCCGTCGAGGAGGATGAAGTCGCCCGTGGCATCGGGCGCGTTGCGGTAGCTCAAGAAATTGAAGGACTCCTCTCCCGACACGCCGACATTCCGCTCGCGCCACTGGGGATCGGGCACACCGTGAACCTGCCAGGACTCCACCAGACCCGCGGGCGGCACGGCGGCGATGGCGGGCCACCAGGACTGGCCGATGTGGAAGCTATCCCGGTCGGCGCCGGTCCGGCGCGCGTACTCCAGCCAGCGCCCATCGCCGGTGAGCTGGGCCGCCTGATGAAAGAAGGTGATGGGGCTCTGGACGAGGAGCCGGTCGCCCTCGCGACCGCTCGCCAGGATTTCCAGGGGACGCAGCAGCGCCGCGAGCACGCCTTTTTCAACGGGCACGCGATCCCCGGTGAGGAGGAGATAGTTCAACACGGGGGCGATACCCGCGCCATACTGGGCGAGGTCTTCGCCCCCTCCCACCACCCAGGGCTTGGCCTGGAGAGCGCTGAAATCTTTCGCGCCCTGATCGCGCACGAGGGCCCAGCGAGGATCGGCGTAGTCTTTGGCCAAGTATCGCCCCAGACTGAAGCGCGCGATCGAGGCCCATTGCTCCCGGGCGGTGCCAACGAAGTACGGCGTCATGATCGTGGCTTCGATACTCTCCGGGGCCACCTGCTTTGCGAGGGCCTGGGTCACGCGGAGGCGGTCGTCGTCCGTGAAGGCGGGACTCTCTTCGATGAGGTCCCAATAGAGCGCCATGCGGTGAGCGTATTCCGGCCGCGTGCCGCTGAGGGGGGCGTCCCTGTTTTCGATGCGCGCGCCGTCGAGCACGTCCAGCTCGGCTTTTGCCTGATCATTCGGAAAGGCCAGGCGCAGGACCTCATTGGCGTGGAAGGTGTCCCCGGTCATGTAGTAAAGGGCCATTCGCTTGCTGATGCTGTTCCAGCCGAAATCGCCCCCCCCTACCCCATTGCCATCCCAGGTGGTCACCTGCTCCAGATCCTGTGGTGGCGTCATGCCCGCGCCAAGCTGAATTTCCATCAGGCGGCCCAGCACCAGCCCGGATTCCGTCTTCCGGGCGTCGCCGACTTTCCGCGAGAACAGCAAGGTGCCATTGGTCACGCCGGCCGCATCGCTTCCGCCGATGATGATGACATTCTTCCCGTTGCCGAAGGGATTGTGGAGGGTGCGCACTTCGTGGCCGCCGGGCCCCGGATAGCGCAGGTCGGTCAGGCTGTAGTGATGGTCATAAAGCGCGCTGAGCAGCTTGTTCGTCGAGCGGTTGCCGAGGGCGATAACGTGCTGCTCGATAGGGAGTCCCGTCGCGAAGGCATCGTCCTTAATCAACATCGGGCGTGCCCCGCCCGCCGCTTCGATGGCGTTGGCGATCACCGCCGCGTCGGCGTCGTGCGAGCCGTCCGACGGCACCACGATGGGGATGGCCGAGCCGCCCTCCACGAGGGGGGTCTCCAGGTGGAGCGGCTTCAACTCCGCGATTTCCAGCGGGACCGCAAGCTCGGGTGCGGCCGCATCCGCGGGGGGTGCCCCGGCGGACTCCGGCGCAGTCTCCTGCGCTATGGCCATGCTGGAAAGGCCCATCAGGAACAGCAAAGCACAACCGCGAATGGACACACCACCCCCTTCGAAAAAGAAACGCAAATACCGCAGCGCACGCAAAGCAACCAACCCTTCGTACCTCGGGACGCGAGGGTCCCGCCCAAGTAACTCCCAAGAGTGTACACCATGGCGGACGGGCAACCAAGAATCGCGAAACGACAGTACTCCCAGGGCCATCATCGGGTGCCACCTCGTTGACGGTGACCTTCCAATCTGCTAGGGTAGCCCCATCGGTCCAGCGGCAAGCGAAAGGGTTAGACTCCCCATGATCAACAAGAAGCGACTTGGCATCGCGTGTGTAACGCTGGGCCTCCTGGCGGCAGGCGGCTTTGCCGTGTACTACGGACTCAGGCTGAAGGCCCAGGCGCACATCCGCAGCCTCTACGGGACCATAGGGCCCGACGGCATGCCGGTCGCTGAAAGCGAGGTGGCATGGGTGCGGGATTTGGCCGACACCCTGGTGGAGAAAGCCAACGATCCGTGGCTCCGAGAGGCCGAAAAGAACTTCGGGCTTTTTGGCGCCTTCAATCAAGTGCGTATGACCAGCGCGGGCCTCGCCGGTGTATTCGGCATCCACGCACCAAACGCCGAGGTATTCCCGGTTCAGACGAACCGCGCCATCTACTACATGAAGAAAAACGGAGAATTCCTCTATCGGGTCGATCCCGGCTATGCCATAGCCTCCCCCTATTCCGAGGGCGTAGCGGCCATGGGCATCTTCGGGCCAAGCCGCGATCCGAAATACTCCAGCCCGCTCTTTGAATATGTGGACCTTAAGGGTGACAACGCCGTGCCCGGCAACTATGCCGAAGCGCGCCCCTTCAAGGACGGCCTCGCTATCGCGGGCAAGCTGGACGAGCACGGCAAGAAGCATCTGGGCATGATCGACAAGTCGGGCAATTGGGTGATCGAGGCCAAATTCAACGCGCTGTTTGAGTTTGTAGACGGCCTGGCCGCTGCGCAGATGAGCAGTCCAGACTTGTCCTTCGACATCGCTGGATTCATTGACAGAACGGGCGAGTTTGTCGTCATAGTCGACAAGGTCCAGTGGATGAAAAGCTCCCACCACGACGGCCTCGCGCTGGTGTGGCGTACCGAAGCGCCCGAATATATCTTTGTCGACCGCGAAGGCAAGACGGTGCTCGCGCCCGACTACGATCAGGTCGAGCCCTTCTTCGAGGGCAGGGCGGCGGTTTTGAAAGGCGAGGCCTGGGGCTACATCGACCGCCAGGGCAACCCCGTCATCCCGCCCCAATACCGCATGGTGACGCCCTTTGAGAACGGCATGGCCGCGGTGCTCCGCGATTCCCCCGCGCTGCGGGCCTTGGAGTGGACGCACGAATTCGTGATAGAGGAATAGAGGAGGCGGGGCGACATCGGCAAGAGCTGACCACGGATTGCAAAGAGAGCTCGCTACGCATCTACCCCATTCAAGAAGGTATCGATACGCCATAGTCGCGGCTGCCTTCATCACCGCCCTTTCCATCGCAGGCACGCTGACCTTCATTGGCCTGCGAGCCATTGGACGAGATCTGGGGTGCTCGATGACGGTCGCCTATGGTTGGGGCGGGCACTCGGAATTCTCCACGCCTATATAAATGCCCACCCCGACAAGAAGTATCCTCCGATGAGCGCCATACCGGGCAACCTGTTCCCGGCACTCGAAAGCGTAAAACCCGTGATGGATCCCGAAAATACGTATTCACTCCATTGCCCCTCCGTACCGGTTCACGCCAGCGATCCCGATCTCGATGCGAAGTTCCGTCGACCCTCCTTTGCCTATACGGGTTATGCTCTGGCCAACGAGGATCAGTACCTGGCCTTTCTCGAGAGTTACCCGGCATTTATCGCGTCAAGGGCCAACTTTGACGCCGATCTACCAGCACCGAAAGGTCGGGGCTCCTTTGGCGGGGATCAGTTTCTTCGACTGAGCGAAACGCTTGTTCGTGCGCACGGTGACGAGGGTTCCTCACTCCCCGTGCTGGTCGAGATCCCTGATTATGAAGGTGATGAGATGAAGTTCCGCCACGGGGGACGAAGCGGTAAGGTGCTCTACCCGCACGGCAGTTTCGATCCAATCAGCTTGGGCACCAAGTTCCCCATGACAACGGCCATCATCGAAAAGATCGGCGAGATCAAGGCGAGGTATGCGGAGTCGAACTAACATGCGGCAGGACCACCCATAGTTGCCGACTTAACTTTATTTCCGTGAAGTTCCGTGCCCTTCCGTGCTCGATATTCCTTTTGATTCATCGTATTGTCCATGCCCTCCCGCAATCTCTGAGTCTATCATGCGACTGCCCGGATCAATCCCCTTGCCCCGTGATACGCCATGAGGTATAACAACGAAGTCGGGGCGTGGGACTTGGTGGAAAAAACGAGAGAAAGCGCGGTCTGGACTATGTATTGTTTGAGAGGTTCATTCATCCTGTCGATGGTGGCTTTCATGGCCGGCATCAGCGCAGCGCAAGACGTTCACGCCAGCCCGCCGACGCCGGTGAACCTGCGATGTGATTCCCTCACGGACCCGATCGCCACCCGGGGCGGCGCGCCACGCCTGAGCTGGAGCTTCCCTTCCGCGGAAGCGCTGCAATCGCAAACGGCCTATCAGATCATCGTTTCCAGTACGCTGGAGGAACTGCAAAAGGATGCAGGCGACCTGTGGGACAGTGGCCGGATTCAAAGCGACCAGTCTCAGGGCATCGAGTACGGCGGAAAGTCGCTTCACTCCCGTCAAACCGCCTTCTGGAAGGTTTGCGTGTGGAATCAGGATGGTCACCGCTCGGCGTGGAGCGAAGCGGGCCGTTGGCGCGTGGGACTCACTGAGGAGAGCGACTGGGAGGCGAGCTGGATCGCCCTTTCGGAGGATGGCGCGCCGGATTCGCCGGAGACCGGCCCCGCGCCCTATCTCCGCAAAACCTTTGAACTGGCAAAGCCGATCCAGTCCGCCACGGTCCATGTCAGCGGTCTGGGTTACTACGAGCTCTACCTCAACGGCGCCAGGGTCGGCGATCATGTATTGGCGCCCGCGCCCACGAACTACGACGCGCGCAATCTGCGCAACCTGCTGTACGACTATAGCGATCATTCCTCAACCCGTGTGCTCTACAACGCCTACGATGTCTCCACCCTTCTCCAGCCGGGACAGAACGCCATCGGCATGATCCTTGGGAATGGCTGGTACAACCAGCGGGACCGCCGCGACGAGGGCTGGATGTGGTATGACACCCCCCGGATGATCCTGCAACTCGAAATCACCTACCGCGACGGGACGACAGAGCGCGTCGTCAGCGACAACACCTGGACCGCCGCCACCGGCGCGCTCCTGCACGATGGGATCTTCACCGGAGAGGTCTATGACGCGCGCCTGGAGCCCGTCGGTTGGAATCAAAGCGGCTTTGACGATTCCAACTGGAGGAAAGCGGAACTCGTCCGTGCCCCCACCGGAAAGCTGATGGCCCAGATGGCGCCGCCCGACCGGGTCACCCGAAACATCAAGCCGGTTCTCGTATCAAAGCGGGGCGAGAGCGGCTATTCCTTCGACTTCGGAGAAATGTTTTCCGGGTGGGTTAGCTTCAAGGTGGAAGGCCCGAAAGGGACTCGCATAACGCTTCGGTACATTGAAGAGATGGGCGGGCCCTATGGGCAGGAAGACACGTATATTCTATCCGGAAAGGGCGACGAGCGCTATGAGCCGCGCTTCACCTGGCACGCCTTTCGCCATGTCGAGATCGACGGCGTGCCCGATTCCGTTACCTTGAGCGAAGTGACCGGCCGGGTGGTGCACACCGGCGTGGAGCGGGTCGGGAATTTCGAGTGTTCCAACGAACTATTCAACCGAATTTATGAAAACTATATCCGTACCCAACTGGGAAATTTCCACGGCGCTTTCATCAGCGACTGTCCCCATCGGGAGCGGCTGGGCTATACCGCCGACGGGCAGTATCTGATGGAATCGTGCACCCTGAACTTTGACATGGCCCAGTTCTATCGCAAATGGCTGGAGGACATGGCGGACGCCCAGAACCGCGATACAGGGCACGTGCCCCATACGGCGCCCTACGGGGGCGGAGGTGGCGGACCGGCCTGGGGCGCTTCCTACGTTCGCGTGCCGTGGTACTATTATCAATACTACGGCGACAAGGACATCCTGCGGCAGCACTATCCCGGCATGAAACATTTTGTGGATTACCTCGGCACGCGGTTGAATCAGGAGGGGCTCGTGGACCGCGAAGAGCCGGGTGGCTGGTGTCTCGGAGACTGGGCGAACCCGGATCCCGTGGAGATTCCGCCCCCCTTTGTAAACACCTGTTATTACTTTCACGTGGCGGACATCCTTTCCAAAGCCGCCGAAGTCCTGGGGGAAGACCAGGACGCAACGCGTTATGCCGAGCTCGCGCAGCAGATCAGGAAGAACATAAATGCGGCCTATTTCGATGCCGACAACGCCCGGTACTGGCAGAACCGGCAGGGGGCGAACGTGTTCCCGCTGGCTTTCGGCATCGTACCGGAGGAGGCTTTCGTTCCCGTGCTCGAAAGCCTGGTCGATAGTATTCTGAAGAATGAGGGACACTTCGACACCGGGATCCTGGCGACGCCGCTGATGCTCGATGTCCTCACGGCATCTGGGCGTGAAGATATCGCCTTCACGCTGATGAACCAGCGGAACTATCCAGGATTTGGATACATACTCGAAAAGGATGCCACGACCCTGTGGGAGTACTGGGACGGGAAGCTGTCGCACAGCCACCCCATGTACGGCAGCGTCATCCGCTGGTTCTTCACGGGACTGGCCGGCATCCAATCGGACCCCGAACGGCCGGGCTATAAGCACATACGCATCGAACCCGCAATCGCGGGCGACCTGACACACGTCGCTGCGGAATACAGGTCGGTCTATGGTCCGATTGTCAGCCGCTGGCGCATAGCGGACAACACGCTCCACCTGACGGTACAAGTTCCTCCCAACACCACCGCCACGGTGCTGGTCCCGTCGGCCGACGCGGACTCCGTGCGTCTCGAAAGCAAGTCGGACTGGGGCCGTGCGGAGCGGCGGGCCCAGGAGGGAACTCGCGCGATTTACGAGGTGACAGCGGGGACGTACGACTTTAGCTCCGCAGACATCGGCAGCATCGTCAAGGCGATACATGCCGCAACCCCCGTCATTCTGCCACGGGATGCCATCATCTCAAAGCCGGATAGGGCAAAAGTCTCGATCGAGTCCGCAACGGCGGATGCGGAAATCTTCTATACGCTCGACGGCACCGCACCGGATCAAAGTTCGATCAGATATTCGACGCCCTTCGAGCTGGACAGCACGGCAGAGGTGAACGCAATAGCCTGTCGCGAGGGGTATATCCCGAGCTTTACGAGCAGCGTTTCGGTGAACTTTGTGGACCCGGCTATTCACGGGGTGGACTACGGGGTGTATGAAGGCGAATGGGACGAACGACCACCACTGGAACTCACCGCGCCGGTGTCCAGCGGACGGATTCACGGATTTGCTGTGGGTGAAATTGAAAAGCGGGAAGATCATGTCGCCATCGTTTTCACGAGCAACCTCGAGATCGATACCGAAGGCGACTACAACTTCCACGCCACCGCCAATGATGGTTGCGTTCTCTATCTCGACGAAAAAGTAGTCGTGGACAACACCGGCTACTTTGGCGAAAAGGCGACCACCGGAACGATACACCTGCAGGCGGGCCGGCACCCTCTCCGGGTGCTCTACTTCGAAAACACGGGGTCAGAGTCGATGGATATCCTCATGGAAGGGCCCAACGGGGAAAAACAGCCCATACCGCCCTACAGGCTGTTCCTGAAAGAGTAGATCGCGCCCCCCTGTCCTCCTGGCTTGTTCCGGGGGGGGCTTTGCGCTACCCCTCTTTCCCCCGGCGGTCGTATTCCGGGTAGAGTTCGGTCACGCAGTCCGGGCAGATGCCGTGGCTGAAATCGGCGCCGGTATGCTTGGAGACGTAGGTCTCCATGGCGTGCCAGGCCCCGGCGTCGTCACGTATTTTCTTGCAATTGCTGCACACGGGCAACAGCCCTTCGAGCGTCTTTACCTCGCTCAGGGCGGTCTCGAGTTCGGCGGTGCGCTCGGCGACGCGCCTTTCCAGCAATTCGCTCTGGCGCTGGGCGTTGGTCTTGATCTGGCGCGTGAGGGAGAAGGACCAGACGAGGGAGGCGCCCAGGGTGGCCACGTGCATGAAGTTGGCGGTGAAGGGGTTGTCGCGAAGCAGGTCGAGGTAGACCATGCAGAAGAGGACTTCGCCCACGAGCACGAATCCCCAGGAGGCCAGGAATAGCCCCAGGGCCACGGGGGAGCGCCACCCGGCCTGAATGGCGAGGGCCCCCATGATGACGGGGCCAAGGAGGACGTAGGCGATGACGCCGTAGAACACGATGGGGTGTCCCGCGAGGGTGAGAAATCCGACGCCGGTGCCGAAAATCACAAAGGCGATGGCGGCCCACGCGAGGCGGGGCGTGTGCTTCCAGGATTGGAGGAAGCTCATGGAGAAGGCGACGCCAAGCCCCTGGCAGGTGATACCGGTGAGGGTCAGAGCGTGGTTGCCCCAGCGGGTGGGCTCGTGCCAGAGGAGCATGTTGGCGGTGCCGGCGAAGGTCATCTGATTGAGCGTGGTGGCCAGCAGCATGAGGGAGAGCCAGAGGTAGACCGGCTGGCGAAGCCCGACGAAGATGCAGCCATGGTAGAGCGCCAGCCCGATGAGGGCACCCGCCAGCAGCAGGTTGAGAGAAAGCCGCAGAATGGCCTCTTCGCGCGCGACATCGGCGGTAAGGAGCTCCGCACGGAAGCGCATGGCCCCATAGTGATAGATCCGCATATAGAATGTCTTTGACTGGCCCTGCGCCACCTCGATAGGGAACGCGGGGTTGAGGGCAACCAGGGGTCTGGACCAGAAGGGCACGGCAACGCCAATCGCCTGCTCGGTGAAGCCCCCGCTTACGACGGGCGCGTAAAGGGTGACGTCGATGAGCTGGGAATTGCTCAGGTTCAGCACAAGCGGATCGGCAGTGGCGCCGTCAACCGTAAAGCGAAACCAGTGTTCGCGATCCGTGTAGCCCAGGTGGACGTCCTGCCCGGCGATGGGGGTGAATCGACCCGCGTTCTCGGGGGAAGCGGCCTCTTCGACGCCAGAAACACGGACCTCCGGCTGGAGCAATTCGAGGGAGAGGGGCACGCCTCGGGGCACGGTCGTTTCCTGCGGTGGCTGAGCCGAGGCCCCGGCAGTCCACGCCGTGAGCGCCGCCAGGATAAGACCGGAAAAAACGAACACGCGATAAACCCCTGTGAATAAAATGGCGCGGCCCGCGCAAGTCCGTTGGGAGCCTCTTCGCATGACTCAACCACCGAAAGGCCAGACCGCCCTTACGCTCGGAATTGTACCTGAAGCACCGTCCGCCGCCCAACAAGCACCTTGGGACTATAGTGTGCCCACCGACCACTTCACCGCATTCACCAGCAACTGCCGAAAGGCAGGCTCACGAAAGTCCGCCGGATGGCCCAGACTCGTGTAAAAGACCTTTCCGCGGCCCGGCGCCGCTCCGCGAATCCAGGTGACCGCCTCAGTCACCCCGGGAATGCTCCCCTCCTGCAGGCGCAGCGCATCGGCGGCAATGGCTCCGGTATTGTACAGGGAACCGAGGCTGTGCCAGGCGGCGGGCTCCACGCCCTTTAGAATCGGATGGTCTGTCGACAGGTTGCTGATATCCGCGCCAATTTCGTTGGCCTCATGGCCCGTATAGCTGCCGCCGAGCACTTCAGCGTCAAAGCCCCCCCACTCCGCGATACCTTCGGGGACTTCATAGCTTCCGTCGGGCTTGTTCTTGAGCTTGAAGGCATGACTCGCCGTGCGGAGCCCGATAACGGGCTTTCCCGAGGCGACGAAATCACGCAGCAGTTTGAGTTGACCGGACGGTAACCCGAGCCGCCGTACGAAGACCAGCACCGCATCCGCCGTGGCCAGGTTCTCCATACCCGGAATGCTGTGGCCCCCTTCTCCGTGGAGCACGGACACATGGATCCCCTCCGCCTCTCGCAGCACGCGGGCAAACTCGGGCAAGGTCTTGTCGGCGTGGTAGTGATCGTCGCTGACGATCATAGCCAGGTGGGGGCGAGTATCTTCCGTAAAGCGAAAGGCGGGCTTGCCGGTGAGGTCGGTACTGTCGATTGTCGGGCATCCCAACTGTTCCAGGTGGTCGACCACGAGTTCGGTACCGCGAATGTGGCTCACTCGGGGCGCTTTTTCGGGGTTGTAACGGCTGTCGGTCAAGTCGCGCACCAGCACGACATTCAAGCCCTGCGCCTTCATCTGGCGAATACCCGTCGGACCGTCGAGCAGGGCGAAGTTGGCGTGAACACCCATCAGGATAACGTTCTCAATCCCGCGCTTCTTCAAGAGTCCATAGACTTCAGCTCCCTCGCCGACGGCGTCGGCTTCGGCGATCTCAATAGCGGGGTGCTGGCGCGTCTGGGGCTTGTCGGCGCGGACAGGTCCCTCCCATCCGTTGTCCGAAGCATCGACGGGAAGGGCGGGACCTTCCTCCATCGCCACGAGCGCTACAGGCTCGACGTCCAGGCATCGCGCACGCTGGGGCGTGCCGGTGTAATAATCGGTAACACCGCCGGGCGCGTGAACAACAAGCAGGCCCTTCTCCCGGGCGGTCCGAGCGGCCTGGTTGATGTGCGGGGCGAGCTCCTCCATGCGCTTTCCCACCTGGGGCGCCTGCGATTGATCCCAGAGGTCCACGATCACGAGCGCCGTCTTCGCGGGATCCCACAGCAACGTCTTATGAACATACGTAAAGGCCCGGTCACTCACCGGAGCATCAAGATCGGTGTTAATCTTTTCCGGAGCCACCCACTGGGAGGTCTCGATCTGGCCGCGGGTGTGAAGGGCAAGCGCGCCTTCGGAGAAAGCCGAAGAACCTGAGAGCACGACCGAAATCAGAATCAAACCCGCAACGAAACGAATGGTCATTTCTGTTACCTTTCCGGCGCCGCCATGGCGATAGCGGTTCCATCCAATGCGTGTGTGGCTGCGGACCTGCGCAGACCTTGCGCCCTATGCTACTCTCTGGTGGCCCATCCAAACCACTGAACTTCCTTTCCATCAGGACCATCAAATTCTATGACGCAGATTCGGGATAAACACGTGCTCATCACCGGCGGAGCCCAGGGCATGGGCGCCCTTATGGCCAGGGGGTGCCTTGCGCGGGGCGCGGCCCGGGTGACCCTCTGGGACGTGAATGCCTATGCCCTCGAATCGCGCGTGCGCGAATTACAGGGTCCCGGTGCTACGGTGGCGGGGGCATCCGTGGATCTGGGGGATTACATGCAAATTGCCGAAGCGGCGACGAGTCTAAACGATGAGCGCCCGGTGGATATCCTCATCAACAATGCGGGTATCGTCGTGGGACGGACTCTTGCCGAGCAGTCGCACGAAGATATCGAGAAGTCCATAAGGGTCAATACCCTCGGCGTCATCCACACCACGCGGGCCTTTCTCCCCGCCATGCTCGCGCGCAACAGCGGCCACATCGTCAACATCGCATCGGCCTCGGGCTTTGTGCCGGTGCCACGCCTCACCACCTACGCCGCGAGCAAGTGGGCCTGCCTGGGATTCTCCGAATCGCTGCGCGTAGAACTGCGGGAACACCGGGGCATGCACGTGACGACGGTGTGCCCCAGCTATGTCAATACGGGCATGTTTGCCGGCGCCGCCGCGCCTTTTGGCGCGCCCCTGCTTGAACCGGGCTATGCTGCGGAAAAGATTCTTCAGGGAATTGAGCGAAACACGTCCATGCTGCGCATACCATGGATCGTGAACCTCGTCCCCATGCTTTACGCGGCGTTGCCCGCTCCGATCTTTGATGCGGTATGCGGGCGGTGGCTCGGGATCTATCATTCCATGGACCACTTCTCCGGCAAACCGCCGACACGCTGAGAGATGGGATCAGGGCAACATTCCCGCGAGCAGAGACCGATAAGATTGCTCCAGGAGCCGCTCCACCTCGGGCCAGTCCGACCGGGTATCGCGGACATGGGCGGCTTCAGCGCGCAGCAGGGCCGCCTGGGCGATCAGATCGTTGGTGTGTCCGTAGAGAATGGCGTAGAGCGCTTCAATCCGCTCGCCAACCTGCTCGGGTTGATTCTCACCGGGCGTACGGCGGGCGGCCCACCACCCCAGTTCGGCGCGGGCCGCCTCGGCGGGATCGAAGTCGAGGCGGGTCGCTGCCTGAATACCTCGGTAGGCCTCGGTGAGATCGCGAAGTACTTCCGCCGCCTGCCCATCCCCGCTACGGGCAAAACTGAGGGAGGCCGTCGCCAGGCGGGCCGACACCTGCCAAGTGCGGTAGCGGGAGAGCCCGAACTGTTCGCGAAGCATCCGGCGGAGTTCCCCGCGCAATCGGAGTAGATCGCGGTCGTAGTAGGCTTTCCACATGCGTGTCTCGGATTGGGCCAAGGCGGTGGCGTTAAATGAGGCCCCTGAATTCTTGAAAATGGCCACCCAGGGTATCAGCACAATTAGGAAGAGCGTCCCGAGCGACAGCAACAACCTATTTCGGGTGATTCGCATTAGCCCCCGCCCTTTCTGGCGATAAGCGTTCTGGCGCACGGCCTCCCGGCTCGATGGGATGCCACGCTGGAATCCTATTCTTGCTTAAAGGCCCGCACCACTGCCGAATTGTCTTCGCCACCGTGGCCTGAATCGATCAACTGGTTCAGCACCTCTCGGTGCAGCGCGCTGAGGGGCAACTTCGCGCCGCACCGCTCGCCCATTTCCAGGATCAGGCCCACGTCCTTCGCATGCTGCGCGAGTCGAGCCTCGGGCGTGAAATCCCCCGCGATCATGCGGGCTCCCTTGGTGAACATGACCTGGGATGAAGCCGGACCGGACTTGAGCACGTCGAGGGTCATTTCCAGATCGAGTCCGCAACGCTCCGCCAACCCCAGGGCCTCCGCCAGTACGAGGCGGTTCAGTCCCAGCACCTGATTGGCCATCAGCTTCATGCGGCTCCCATCGCCAGCTTTGCCCAGATAGAATATCTGCCGTCCAAAGGTCCGCAGGAGCGGTGCATAGCCCCCGGCGCGAGACTCGGCATCGCCCACGAGCAACACGGCTTCGCCCCGTGCCACGAGGGCGCTCGACGCGAGAACGCATACATCAACAAAGTCGATCTGGAGGGCATTGAGCCGGGCCCAGTCCACTTCCGTGTCCTCGGGACGTCCCGTGGTGGTGTCGAGGAGCAGTGCCCCTTCCGGCAACGATTTCGCAAGACCGCCACCACCCCAAAGCAACGCCTGCCGGATTTCAGAGGTGGGCAAGCTCAACACGATCACGCCGCACGTCGCCGCCACCGCGTGGTGATCCTCCACGACAGTGACCCCCAGCGCCTGGGCCTCGTCCCGGGCGCGCTGGGCAACGTCGCAACCGGTCACCGTCATACCGGCCGAAAGAAGGCGCCCGGCGATAGCCTTTCCGAGCAAACCGAGCCCGATCAGGCCCACCGGGCGCTGTTCCATTCCGTTATGCATTGGGGAGCTCATAGCCCTCGCGATAGGTGCGGGCGATCAGGTTGTTCGCCGCGTCATCGCCGATAAAGCTCGATTTATCCGGGCTCAACGTCAGGGGCCGGCCGACCCGGGTGCCAATATTGGCGAGGTGACACAGAATCGTGGACTTCACGCCTTCACTGATGGGCGCGTTCAGCTTGTCCGGCGTGCCCGCTTTGGCGCAAGCCACAAAGTTTGCGACGTTGGCCGTGAAGTTGTGGGAGTCGCCCATGCGCTTGCGCTCCTCGCCGATGAGCTGAATGAAGCACCCCTCGCGGCCGATCTCCAGGGTACCCTTGTCGCCGTAGAAGAATACGCCGTTGTCGTGGCCCGCCAGCTTGTAGTTGGTCCAGAGCCGCATCTCAAACATGAGATGGACGTCGTCGTACTCGAAGATCGCCGTCTGCGTGTCGGGCGTCTCATGGTCGTCGTCGTAATACAACTGGGCGCCAACGGAGGTGCAGCGGTTGGGCAGGTCGACGCCCATGCCCCAGCGCATCACGTCGATCTGGTGCACGCCATCGTTACCCGTATCGCCCGTGCCGTAGTCCCAGTGCCAATGCCAGTTGTAGTGCCAGCGATTCCTGGAGAAGGGACGCTTCGGCGCGGGCCCGAGCCACATGTCATAGTCCACACCCGCCGGGGCTTCGCTGTCGGGCTCGCGGCCGATGGGCCCGCGGAGCTGGTGGTTGATGGCCTTGGCCATGCGCACCTTGCCGATGATCCCCTCGCGAAGCAGCTTGACCATCTCAATAGGTCCCTCGCCGCTGCGGTGCTGGGTGCCGTGCTGCACGCAGAGCCCCGTGTCCCGGGCGAGCTTGTCGAGCACCAGCGCCTCATGGATATTGTGGGAGCAGGGCTTCTCCACATAGACATGCTTTCCCGCCAGGAGGGCGTGGAGCGCCACCGGCGTATGCCAGTGATCCGGTGTGGCTATGGAGACGCTGTCGATGTTCGGATCGGCCAGGAGCTCATGAAAGTTCGTGTACATTCTTGCGTCGAACTTGTCCTTCCACCATTCCTCCACCTTCGTCCGGCGCTCGGGATCAACGTCGCATGCGGCCACGATGGTCACGCCCTCGGTCTTCGCGAATCCATTCAAGTGATTCGTGCCCTGGCCCCCGATGCCAATCACGGCATGGCGCCAGGGACGATCCTGCCCATAGGCCGCCGGTCCCCGCGCCACAGACCACGCCACCGCCCCCGCGGCCCCCGCCTTCAAAACTTCTCTTCGTGTGATACCCATCGCTGCTGCTCTCCTACGCTTGGAAGATGAGAAAAGGTCAAGGCGATCATGATGCAACACCCAAAGTGGGAATTGCGAATTGCGAATTGCGAATTGAGAATAGTGAATTAGGAAATTCAACAGAGTACGGGCGATTCTTCAATTCGCCATTCCCAATTCACTATTCTTCATTCTCTTCAAGCAGCCGCGCCAGTTGCCCCGCGATTCGATCCAGAACCTTCAGCAGTTCCCGTGTGTCCGCGTCGCGCTCGGCCTTCTCCGCGTGAAGCTCGGCGGCGTAGGCGAAGGCGGCCTGGAGGGCAAAAGCCTGGCTGTCGATACGTCCGGCCTCGGCCTCCATCGCGGCGACACGGGCCGTCACCTCATCGGCAATGGTCAGGGTCGTTTGGCGGTCGCGGTAGATGGGAAGGCGCAGGTTTACTTTGGCTACCCTGGCCTGCACGAATTCATCGCTCATTGGCGCACCTCTTCCGCGAGCGCGCGGGTGTAGGCCAGCACTTTCTTCAGGTGCTCTTCCAATTGAGCGTGACGATCCCGGTAGCGCTCGTTTGCCTGGCGGAGGGCCTCATAATCGGCGGCAGCCTCCTGAAGCACCGCCATTTCCTTGCTCTTGCTCCAGACCTGCTGCTGGAGCCGGTCGCGCGCTTCCTGCTGGCGCGCGATTTCGCTCCGGCGCTCGGCCAAGACCTCCCCCAGCCCGGCGATGGACTGCTCGATCTGCTGGAGGTAGGTCTTGACCAGAGGATTCACCGAAGTTCCGCCTTGTATTCATGCTGAAGACGCTTGAGGATCTTGTCGAAGGCCTTCTGCGTATCCTGGTCGGTAAGGGTGCGTTCATTTGATTGAAACACGAGGTTCAGCGCGACGCTCTTCTTGCCTTCGCCCACCTGGGGGCCCGTAAAGATATCAAAGATTTCTACGGCACGCAGCAAGTTGCCGCCCGATTGGGATGCCATGTCGCGCAGACCGCCTGCTGGAACAGCGGCATCCACGACGACCGCCAGATCGCGTACCGAGGGCGGAAACGTGGGCACGGGAGCAAACTGCGACGCAGCCGGACGCGATCCCAGCAGGACGTCAAGGTCAAGCTCGGCCAGGTAGATCGAACCCTCCGTGTCGAAGGCACGAACCACGGCAGAGGCGGCCTTGCCGAGGTAGCCGATAGTCTTCTTGTTCGCCACGATGGCGGCCCGTTGGCCTTTCTGGAACGTGGGAAAGTCGGTCTCCTCAAACTTCGCCGACACGCCGAATTCGGCGAGCACGGCTTCCACCAGACCCTTGAGGTCGTAGAAGTCCGCGGGACGCGCTTTCTGGGACCAGTCCGCGGCAGCGGCGTTGCCCGCGAGGACAATGCCCACACGTCGCGCCTGCGAAGGCAGGGCATCGCCATCGGCGGGAACGTACACCGGCCCGATCTCGAAGCCCGCGATGGAGGTCACGCCGTAGTTCAGGTTGCGCGCGGCATTGCCCAGATGGGCCTGCAGCAAACTGGACCGCATGGTTGCCTGCTTTTCCGAGAGCGGGTTCTGCAGCACCACCATATTGGCATACTCGGCCGGAAGCGCGGCCCTGGCGACATCTTCCGGGCAACTGAAGGACCAGTTGTAGAGCTCGGTCAGGCCGAGCCCCGCCAGGAAATGTCGCAGTGCGCGAATGCGCGCTTCTTCCGGGGCGAAGACCTTCTCGCAGCGGCGTACCGTGGGCAGCGTGACGGGAATGTTGTCGAAGCTGTAAAGCCGGGCCACCTCTTCAATGAGATCCGCCTCCATGGAAACGTCGTGGCGGCGAAGGGGAACGCGAAACGTAGCCTCATGGTCGTTGCGCGCGATGACCTCCAGGCCCAGGCGCTGGAGCAAGCCGCACTGCACCTCTGCGGCAAGATCCACACCGAGCAGACGAAGTGTTCGGGCAAAGCGCAGGGTGACTTCGCGGGGCTTGAAGGGGACAGGGTACGCGTCGATGACGCCCCGCGCCACTTCAGCGCCGGACAGTTCGGCCATAAGCTGGGCCGCGCGATCGAGGGCATAGGCCGCCATTTCCGGATCCGCGCCGCGCTGGAAGCGCTGGGACGACTCGGAGATGAGGGCGAGGCCGCGGGAAGTCTTGCGCACGGAGGCCGGGTGGAAGAAGGCACTCTCCAGGAATATGGTGGTGGTGCCTTCGTCAACTTCGCTGTCCGCGCCGCCCATGACGCCCGCTACGCACTGTGGATCTTTTCCTTCGGCGATGACGAGCATGTCTTCCGCCAGGTTGCGTTTCTCGCCGTCGAGGGTGTTGATGGTCTCACCGGCTTTCGCGCGCCGCACCACGATGCAGTTTTCGGCGAGCTTATTGAGATCGAAGGCGTGGAGCGGCTGGCCCGTTTCCAGAAGCACGAAATTGGTGATATCCACGATGTTGTTGATCGGACGCTGCCCGGCGGCAATGAGACGTTTGCAGAGCCATTCGGGGCTCGGGCCCACCTTGACGTTCGATAGTACCCGCCCCATGTAGCGCGGACAGAGATCGGCCGCCTCAACCGTGACGGAGGTCTGCCCTTCGACGGGGCTTCCCTCTTCGGCGACACTGACTTCGGGAATGCGAAGTTCGGTGTTGTACAAGGCGGCAAGTTCGCGGGCTACGCCGATCATGCTGGCCCAGTCGGCCCGGTTCGGCGTCACTTCGATCTCGAGCACCGTGTCATCCAGCCCGAGGTGGGTCTTGATGTTCATGCCAACCGGGGCGGAGGGATCGAGGATGAGCAGACCGTCTTCGCCCTTGGGAAGCCCCAGCTCCGTCGAAGCGCACATCATGCCCTGGGATTCAACGCCCCGCATCTTGCGCCGGGCAATCTCGAAGCCGCCGGGCAGGCTGGCGCCCACAACGGCGGTGGGGACTTTGTCCCCCACCTTCATATTCTTGGCGCCGCAACAGATCTGAAGGGCTGTCTCGCCGCCCACATCCGTCTGGCAGACCACGATCTTGTCCGCGTCCGGGTGGGGCTCTATGGACAGAATCTGGCCGACAAAAACATCCTTGATGTCGCCGCCTAGTTGCTCGATGGATTCAATCTCCAGACCGAGCATGGTCATCTGGTGCGCGAGTTCCTCGGAGGAAACATCGATGTTTACATATTCTTTAAGCCAATTCAGGGAAACGCGCATGACTAGAACTGCTCCAGGAAGCGAAGGTCGTTATCGAAAAGATGGTTAATGCTGGGGACGGCGTGGCGCAGCATGGCGATCCGGTCCATGCCCAGGCCAAAGGCGAAGCCCGAATATTTCTCGTAGTCGTAGCCCGCGTATTCGAAGACCTTCGGGTGGACCATGCCGCAGCCGAGGGCTTCCAGCCACCCGCTGTGCTTGCACAGGCGGCAGCCCGAGCCTTTGCAGATGGTGCAACTGATGTCCACCTCGGCGGAAGGCTCGGTAAAGGGGAAGAAGTGCGGGCGGAAGCGCACCTTGGTGTCTTTGCCGAACATCTCGTGGATGAAGTGCATCAGGGTGCCCTTCAGATCGGCAAAGGTCACGCCTTCGTCCACCAGGAGTCCCTCGATCTGGTTGAACATGGGGCTGTGGCTCGCGTCATAGTCCACGCGATAGACGCGCCCCGGCGCCAGCACGGCCACGGGCGGCTTCACCTGCTCCATGACCCGCATCTGCACCGGCGAGGTGTGGGTACGCAGCACCACACCCGGCTTCACGAAGAAGGTGTCGTGGGAGTCGCGCGCCGGATGGTCGGCGGGGGTATTCAGCGCGTCAAAATTGTAATATTCCGTCTCTATATCCGGACCGGTTGCCACCTGGAAACCAAGCGCGGCAAAGATCTCCACAATCTCTTCGGTCACTTGATTCACCATGTGGATGTGGCCCCGACGCGGTTGGCGTCCGGGCAGGGTGAGGTCAACCGCTTCGCTCGACTCACGGGCCGACTCCGCCGCCGTGGAGAGCAGCGCCTTGCGTTCGTCCAGCGCCGCGCCGATGGCGTCTTTCACCACATTCGCGGCCTGCCCCATGGCGGGTCGCTCTTCCGCGGACACACTCCCGAGCCCACGAAGTATTTCCGTGAGGGCGCCCTTGCGGCCCAGGTATTTAACGCGCGCGGCTTCGAGCGCGTCCAGTTCGGTGGCCCCGGCGATGCTGTCGAGGGCCTCTCGTTGCAGGGCCTCGAGTTGGTCTTTCATCTTGATCTTTCCTTGCCAGTATCGATTCGTCTCATCGCTCGTCCGTGCGGGCCGGCAACGCTTCCTCGAATTCAACTCGTCATTTATTCAAACAGGGCGCTGCCAATGCGGACTTCGGTGGCCCCGGCCTCAATGGCCAATTCAAAATCGTTGCTCATGCCCATACTCACGTCGGGCAGTCGATGATCCGCCGCGAGCGAGGCGAGCCGGTTAAATATCCCGCCGATTTCCGCGGCGGTGGCATCGTAGGGAGCCATGGTCATCAGACCACGCACCCGAACCCGATCCAGCGGCGCCATCGCCGCCAGCAACCCCGGCAACTCGCTTGGCGAAACACCCAGCTTCTGCGACTCTCCGGATACGTTAACCTCCACCAGGACATGCGTACACCGATCCAGCTCCAGGCACCGGGTCTGAATGCTTTCCGCAAGGGATAGGCGGTCCATTGCATCAATCCGGTCAAATACCTCCAGCACGTCCCGGGTTTTCCTGCGCTGGATGTTCCCAATCATGTGCCAGACCAGCTCGGAATCCGCCAGCGCCTCCCGCTTGGCCCGGGCCACCTCCACGCGATTCTCTCCAAAGTGCCGGAGACCGAGATCCCGCAGGGCGCGAATTTCATCCACACCGACGGACTTGGTCACGGCGATGAGGGTAACCCCCTCCGGGTCACGGCCCGCGCGCTCCGCGGCGGCGGCGGCGCGGGCGCGAATATCGCGCAGGTTGAACTCTATCTGGGAGAACGTACTCAAATGTCTGGGAGCTTCAACACGGGTAAACGGTAAAGCAGGTGAGCCGTGTTGACTGCCAACCGGCTCACCCGCTCGTACTCCGAACTTGTGGGAATCGTATCAGGAACGGCGCTTTTTCAACGCTTCGACACGCTTCTGCTTCTCTGCTTCCGGCATGCCAATGCAGGCCACGCTCTCTTCGTCGCGAACGAGGGCCTTCTTCTCCGAAACGGAAAGGGGCAGGCCGCCGGCTTGCTTGTACTTGATAATGAGGTCGGACAACTCGTCAAAGAGCGAACCCACTTCAAAGCGGGCCTTGTCCAGGTAGCTTACCGCTTCCAGGTAGAGGCCCTCCTCGGCGCGGTTGATCGCATCGATGCGGAGCTTGCGCGCCAGCGCGTAGGGCTCATCCATTTTGACCCAGATGTCGTAGGCCTCTTTTTCGGCAGCTTCAGACTCGGCAATCAACCGGGCTCGTTCGGCTTCATCCTGGGTTACTTTGGCCTTTTCCAGCGCCTGGGCCGCCCGGCGCTCGGCAATAAGCCCGGCCAGACGCTCCATGGAGCGATCGTTAACATCGTTCTCCGGGAAACGCTTCTGGTTCTCTTTCCAGCCGTCCAGCGCCTTCTCGTATTCGCCCTGCTCTTCCAGGCACTTGTAAAGCATGCGGGGCACCCACCGTTCGTGGGGCAGACGCACCGCTTCAGACAGGTAGAGTACGGCGTTGTCGATATCGTTCAACTTTTCCCGATACATGCCGAACCCAAGGTCAAAGAAGAGCTTGTAGTTTCGGGGGTTGTTGCGGATGCCGTCCTTCAGGAAGTCGATGGCGAGGTAGTAATACTTCTCCTGCTCGCCGAGACAGTCCTGATACTTGTCGCTCCACACGCGCAGCGGAATCGGCGTATACTCCATGGCCGCCGTCGCGTTGTAGCCCAGGTGCCAGGCGCCCAGCAGGTAGGCGTCGATGAAGTTCGGATCGAGAAGAACGCAGGTCTTCATCAGGGGAACCATCTTGTAGAGATGGCCCATGTGCCAGTAGCGGTCCACCTGCAGCCACATGAAGTTGGCGGCAACCTTGCGGAACCCGAAGAAGAGGTTGAATATACTGACCGAGCCTTCCCCTTCCATGCCGCTCATGACGGCGGAATAGGAAAGGTCCTTCGTGTAGTACAGGTCGCCCCCGCGGAGCTTCTCCAGAAACTGGGCGCGAAACGGCGCGAGGTCATTCCCCTTCGCCAGTTCGTAGACGAGCTTATCGTTTTCACGCTCCTGGAGCGATTTGCTCAGGCGGCTGATCGCGTCCTGCTCGCCTTCCGGCATTTTCGCGTCTTGAAGCAACGGATCGGCGACGGCCACCACCTCCTTGTAGAGGGCGGGATCCGCATGTTCGAGGGCCTCGGCCCAGCCGTAGCGCTCGTCCGTAGCCGCCGCGATGATCCACTTGTAGAAGGCGTCGGCCTCAAACAAGCGATCCAGGCGCTGTCCCTGTATCGCGCCGAGGGCGACGAAGAGAGCGAGCAGCAGCCCGAGTGTGATGTTGGGGTGCTTGTTCATCATGCCTTACAGCTCCTTGCGCCGGAATACCCAGTACGCAATGACATAGCCGGCAATGGCGTAGGCCAGACCATACAGAATGAGATTGGGGATCTGGTCCATCATCTCGCTCGGCAGGGGATCGTTCGGCTGCAGGTCCAGAATGTAGTTCTTGAGGCTGAACTTCTGGAGATTCGGCAGGATGTTGTAGAGCCATTCCGCCGCCTGCCCGACAAAACGCTGAAAGAAGTCCGTCGCTTCGCGCGAACGGTTGTTCACGTCTTTGAGGTATTCCGTCAGGTTGCCGGTCATGTAAATGAAGAGACCGGCGATCGTGGGAAGTACGGCGGAGGTCGACGTGCAGGACACGGCAAAGGTGAAGGCGGAAACCACGAGGAACTCGAAGTAGGTCAGCAGGACCGACCAGAGCAGCAGCGTGGGCATGGCTTCCTGCTTGATCCAGATGGCGGCAAAGAAGAGACCGGCCATCAAGAGGAGATTGGCGAGTACGATCATCTGTACGCCCATGAACTTGCCCAGCAGGTACTGCATGCGGCGAACCGGCTTGGAGAGCACGGTGTAGATGACCTTGTTTTCCACTTCATTGGGCACCACGGAGGCGGAAATGAAGATGGTGATCAGCATGCCGAAGATCGAAATCGTCGTCACGCAGATATCTTTGATAAGTTTAAGGTCCAGATCGGTTTCGGCGTTGCCGACCGTGGTTTGATCGAGGAACGCGGACATGAAACTCGCGCCGAAAATGACGAGCAAGCTCAAGATGAGGAAACCCACCAGGGTCTTCTTGCGGATACCTTCACGCCACGTATAAACAGCGATGCACCAAGGCCCGCGCATATAATCCAATACAGCCGACATCAGGCTTTACTCCGATTTTGTGCTTCGCCGACGGTACGGACGAAGAGTTCTTCCAGGGTTTCACGACGGGGGGCCACGCTCAGGAGGTTCAGGGCGTGGTCCTTGCACAGCGCCAGGGCGTCGTAGACGCTCAGGTCGTTGGGCACGCGGAGGACGAGCTTGCCCTCCACCTTGTCTTCGGCCGTGATTCCCCGGCCCGCCAGCTTGCTCAACACATCCTCCGAGGCCCCTTCCACCATGATCGTAACGTCGCGATCGGTAAGGAGTTCGTCGATGGTGCCCAGCTTCTGGAGCTCACCCTGATAGAGAATACCCGCGCGATCACTGATCAGTTCCACTTCCAGCAATTCGTGACTGGAGATCATCAGGGTCTTGCCCCGATCGCGAAGGCGGGCGAGGATGTCGCGCATCTCCTTGCGCGCGATGGGGTCCAGGCCCGTGGTGGGTTCGTCCAGAATCAGGATCTGAGGATCGCTGATGAGGGCCTGGGCCAGGCCGATGCGCTGGCGCATGCCCTTGGAATAGCCCCGCAGCAGACGCCTGCGGGCGTGGGTCATGCCCACTTCCTCCAGCACCTCGTCGATGCGCCGGGTCAACTCCGCGCCACGAAGGCCGTAGAGCTGGCCGTAGTATCGGAGAATTTCCTCGCCCCGAAGGAAGTCGGGGTAATAGGCCCCTTCAGGCAGATACCCGATATTCCGGCGCACCTTGGCCGATGTGATATCGGTCTGTCCGAGGATCTCGATGGAGCCGCCCGTCGGGAAGATCAGGCCCAGCAGCATCTTGATGGTGGTGGTTTTGCCCGAACCGTTGGGTCCGAGGTAGGCAAAGATCTCGCCCGCGCGCACGCTGAGATCGAGCTCCTTCAATGCGTGGACATCCTGCCCACGGAAGGAACTCTCGTAGATCTTAGATAGTCCCTTCGTTTCAATAACTACAGACACAGAATGAGGCCTTTCGTATGGTTGGGAGTACGGCGTGCCGGGCGCTCAGGCCAGACAGGCCGCCTGGGAGGGACATTCCCGTTACTACAAACTACCTTCAACATGTAAACTTGAATGAATCCACACTGCATACAAGTGCGACATACGAAGTTGGCATCCGCTGCTCTTCACAGACCGCCCATCGTTACACAGCCGGGAGATGATAACAAACCGTTGTAAATTATGCAAAGTATCAAAGTGCTCCCGATTCGGCCCCTTGCGCAGCTTCCGCAGTTTCCTCACTTACCCCCTCCCCAAGCGCCGCCACTATCTCCTCCGAGGGCGGCATCTTGTCCTTCCAGGTCTTCAATACCACCCCGTCGCGAACAAGACAGAGCTGGGGCGGAACGCCGCTGCAGATCTTCGCCCAAGTCAGCATGTCGTTGCCCACGGAGTGCATGGGAAACAGCGGACCGGTCAGATCCTGGAAGTTCCGCATGCTGCCCTCCTCGGGTTCCAGGCAGATGGCCACCACGCGCGGGAGGGTCTCCTGGTTCGTGTAGTCGTTGATCTGGGGTACTTCCCCCATGCAGTGCTCGCAGGTCATGCTCAGCAGGGCGACGAGATAGTCCCCCTGGGCCAGGTCTATGGTATCTCCATATTCGGGGACAATACGGTAAGCGGCGAAAACTCCGACCTCGTCGGCGGGTTGGGCGGCGGCCGTCGGCAGTTCCGGGGCGGGCGCGACCGGCCCATCGTTTTCCGCCTCGAAGGTACCGCCCACCTGGGGAAAGGCGACCAGGCAGACCAGCAGGGCCAGCACGATGGGCCCGAGGGTGCGTAGCTTGATTCTGGCCACGGGAGCCGCAACCTTGTCCCCCGCCTCCAGGCCATACCAGGCCAGGGCGGTCAGGGCCAATAACACCAGGTTCTTTGCAATCGCCTCCGGCGGCGTCATGGGGACTTTCCCGAAACAGCCGCAGTCTTTCAGATTGTGCACCTGCCAGGCATACACGATCAGGCCCGTGAAAAAGAGCAGCATGGCCGCGCTCGCCGTCAGGACCTGCCGACGCCAGGGGCTGCCCAGCACCATGGAAAGCCCGAGAAAAGTCTCCAGCGTCAGCGTCGTAAAGGCGACAACGGTCAAGGCCTCCGTCGAACTGAAAATCTGATAGGCGAGAATCTGCCCAATGAAACGGTTGAAATCCCAGGCTTTGAGTCCGGCGGCGAGCAGGTAGGTCGCCCCCACTGCAATCTCCGCCCCACGACCCGCAAGTGCTCTCTTAGAATTCATAGCGATGATGCCTGTGTCCCGATGGGTTTTTCGTCAAGGGGTATGTTCCGGCGGAACCCGCCCGGCCCAACGCCCGCTCGATTGTATTCGTCGGCGCGCGGGTTCCGAAGCCACCGCGCCTCAAAAATTCAATTCTATGCTCGCCCCCACGCTGGTGTCCATCTGGTCCAACGCCGAAAGTTCGGGTTGATGGTCGTAGTTCATCAGCATCTCGAGGCGCAGGTGCAGGCGATTGGTGACGGGATACACCACCGAGGAGGCCGCCCCGGCGCGAAAGTCGTCCGCATCGGTAAGGCTTGGCTGAAGGAATACACCGCTGCTCCATTCCGCGCCGCCCCAGATTGATCGGGAATAGCGGAGCCCCAACGTCACGTTCAGCTCAGACTGGTCCCGGTCGCCGACGGACTTGATGGGCCGTGATCGGTCCAGATATTTGCCGCCCCATTCACCGTAGCCGACACCGATTCCCGCCAGCCCTTCCAGGGCCGCTCCACTGGACGCGTCAAAGCGGTAGCGCATCCCCACGGTGAGACCGGTTCTGATCTGCAGGGCCTCATTCGTATTGCGTTCCACGAGAGCCTGTACGAAAGGCGCCCAGGACTCCTCCGTCGACTCGGTGATGTCAAAACTGCCTTTGAAATAGGATGGCAGGGTGTCCTCTCCGTCCGCGTCGAAGTTAAGCTGGAGGGAAGTATTGATTTGATCGCCGCGATTCTTGAGGCCAAGCCGCAATTGGGGGGCCACGCCGTCGCGCGTACCTTCAAAAGCCCGGACACCCCCGCCGACCTCGCCGGACCACCCGGTGTCCGCGGGCTCGGTCCCGGAGCCCTGCCGGGGCGCGGGTCGGGCGGAATCCACCGCCGTGAGGGGGAAATTGGAGATCCGGGGGGCCGCGCCTTCACCAGCGGACTCCTCGACGCCTTCGGCAACGAATCGGCCTATGTGGACCGCGCCGCCCGTTTCCGTGACGACCCAGACGCTTTCCGTGGCCAGCGACTTAACCTCGGACATGGGCAGCATCATCTGGCCTTTGAGGGAGGTCCGGAATACAAGGATCCCATCCTTGACCCGGGTCAGCTCGCCGGAGAGTGACTCGCCACTGGCGGTCACCAGCAGGTCGGCGTGCGCGACCCCGGCGAGTCCCATCGCACACACGACCAGCAGTCCCCGGAGGACCTTGTCCAGTCTTATTCTGAAAGAGTGTGCCATGCTGCTGGTCCAATCAATACATTACATCGGCATACCGGTGGCGGGACTCAAGCCCGCCAGATTTCCACGGAATTGCATCCGGCCACCGCTTTCCCCGCCGTGATCGTGAGGGGCTTTTCCACGAGGGCCTGGATCATGGCGCGCTTGTCCTCGCCGGCGGCCACGAAAATGACTCGCCCGCAACGGGACAGCAATTCGGGGCTGACCGTAACGCGATCGGGCGGGGTGGACTTGTAGGCGGGGGCCGCCAGGCGTCCCTCGCAACGCTCGAGGTCGTCGTCGTTGAAGAGCGAGCACGTGTGCCCATCGGCGCCCAGGCCCAGCAGGGCCACGGGAATCGTGCCGCCGGATTTCAGGAAGGTGCGCAGATCGATGTCATAGCGATCGGCGGACTCTTCCAGGCTGAATTCGGGGTAAATCCGGAGCGTGTTGCCGGGCTTCAAGGCCAGCGCGTCGATCATGGCCCTGGCGTTGCCATAGTTGTTTTCGGGAGAATCCACGGGAACGTGCCGATCGTCCGCGAACATGATGCAGGCGTTGGGACTGGCGAGAACGGGCGCGGCGGCTATCGCGGCATAGACCGGCAGCGGTGTGTTACCGCCGGAGATCATAAGGGCGAAGCGCGTGTCCGAAGTCCGCGTCAGCGTTTCACGCATGAGGGCCTCCATGGCCGTCAAGAGGTCCGCCTTGGAATCGAAATCTCGTACTGCAATCGTCATTTCATATCCTGTCAATCGGTCCCGCTGGTCTCGCCCAAGCGGGAGCTTCATTCATTCGACCAAGTGCCGTCCATTACCAACTGGCGTTGAACCGCGCCGCGAGGGCGTTGGCCGCTTCCGGGCCATGGCTGCCGAAGGGATAGGTCTCCGGCTTGACCCGCTTCGCCTCCAACTCGTGCAGAACGGGCGTGAATATGTCCCAGGCGGCCTCCAGCTCATCGGCGCGGATGAAGAGACTCTTGTCCCCCTGGATCACATCGAGAATCAAAGACTCGTAGGCGTCGGGAATCGTGCCCTCGAATGCGGAGGCATAGCGCAGGTCCAGCTTGGTTTCGTCCAGCCGGATACCCAGACCGGGCACGCGGTTCACAATGCGCAGGGTCAGGCCCGCATCGGGTTGCACGGTAATCACCAGTTCGTTGTTCGGAAGTCCCTTGGCGGCGTCAGCAAAGATGTTGCCCGGCATGCTGCGGAATCGAATCCGGATCTCGGTCTTGGAATCGTCCAGGCCTTTGCCCGCGCGAAGCAGGAAGGGGACGCCGGCCCAGCGGCGGCTGTTCACCTGAAGCACCGCCGCCGCATAGGTCGGGGTGATGGAGTCCGGCGGGGTGCCCTTCTCCTCCAGATAGCCGAAATGCTGCCTGCCGCCCGAAACGCCCGCCGTATACTGGGCCACCACCAGATCGTCGAGGGTAAGGGGCTTCACCGCGCGGAGCGCTTTGACCTTCTCGTCGCGCACATAGGTGGAATTCAGCGCCACGGGCTGCTCCATGGCCACGAGGGAGAGCATCTGGAGCAGATGGTTCTGCATGACGTCGCGGATGATGCCGTACTGGTCAAAATAACCCGCGCGACCTTCCAGGCTCAGATTTTCTGTCCACGTGATCCGGACATTCTTGATGTGGTTCCGGTTCCAGATGGGATCGAAAATCAGATTGGCAAAGCGCAGAACCAGCAGGTTCTGAATCACTTCCTTGCCCAGATAGTGGTCAATGCGGTAGGTCTGGGCCTCGTTGAATACCTGGCACATGCTGTGGGTGAGCGCGTCGGAAGAGGCGCGGTCGCTGCCGAAGGGCTTCTCGATAACCACGCGGCTCCAGTTACTGTCCGAGCCCTGGGAAACAAGTTGGGCATCGCGCAGGGCGTGGGCCACATCCAGGAACAGGAAGGGCGGGATGGCCATATAGAAGATACGGTTCTCCATGCGGCCGGGATCCAGCTTGTCCAGCTCCGCGTGCAACTGCTGGAAGGACTCGGGGGAGTCATAGTTGCCGGACACGTACGTGCAGCGGGCCAGGAAGTTCTGCATGCGCTCGTCGCATTTTTCCCCCGGCACATACCGGCAAGTCAGGCGCTCTTCCACGCGGTTGCGGAATTCCTCGTGGGACATGGGGCTGCGGGCAAAACCAACGATATGGAATGTATCGGGCAGCAGGTCCTGGCAATAAAGCGCAAAAAGCGCTGGAAAAATCTTCTTCAATGCGAGATCGCCCGATGCCCCGATTACCACCACGGCGAGTGGATGCGAACGTTCAATGGTCTGAGTCATTTTCTCTAAGTCCTTCCGGCGCCCGAAGGCGCAATTTACGCGTGATCAAGGTGCCATTTTAGCACGTGGGCCATGCGGGACGTATCAGTTTCCGGTTTGGGAAAGGCTGGGATCGCGTATCTCGTAAACCGCCAGGCCCAGGTAGCGCCTGGATTGACTTGCCGCGTAGCTTTCCAGATTCATCGGGGCCACTTTTCCGGCGGCGGAACTGGCGTGATAGAGCATTCCCGAACCGGCCCCGTCGGGCAGAAAGATGCCGCAGTGCAGGGCAAACAACCAGTCTACATGACCAATAAATACGATCAGGGAGGGTTCCTTAATGGCGTGCGCCACGGCCTTTGCCTTGTCTATCGGTATGTAACTGACCGTCACATCCCGATCAGGTATGTCTTGCCCCAGTTCCGGGGCTTTCACTCGGCGAAAGAAGGCAGCTTTGCTGATGGTCCGAGTTAACTTTTTCGTTTCTATGCCGAGCTTTGCGGTCGATTCAAGACACCAGGGGTTGTTCGGGGTCCAGTCCACCAGCATGAAGTGATTCCGGTGGAGGAAGTCCACCTGGCCGTCCTTGTAGCGATATCCCTGGAGCAGGTCGGTCGCTTCAGCGAGGCTCGAAGCGCTCGCCAGGGCGACGCTCTGCTCGACAAAGGTCACGCAATCGACTCGGCTCAGGTCGATGAGCGGATCGGCGTCGTAGGGTGCATTCGGGCCTTCGCCGAGGGGACCATCGTGATACGGCGTACCCACGCTATCCTGAATAACCCGCTCGAGTCGCCGCGCAAAGCTGGAATCCGCCCCCTGGAGTTTCGACAGGTAGGCATCGGTCTCCGAGGGCGTCTGCTCATAAATGGCTGCGCCAAGAACACTTAAGAGAATTGATATCCATGAACTCATACGAAGTGTAATTTCCTGGCGATACGCCGGCTGCGCCCTACGCCGCCTATAATATCATGACGCGTGGAACAATCCAGAATTCGGGGCGGGGAGCGCTGAGTGATCCCCAGTTTTCGATTCTTTGCAATTGTTTGTGTAGCAGATAGTTAGCTGTTGACGTAGCGCCAAATTT
>JAEUWI010000068.1 GCA_016791475.1 Candidatus Hydrogenedentota bacterium | reverse complement strand
ATCGATGCCTTGGTGAGCTGTTATCTCACCAACTAGCTAATGGGGGGCGGGCTCATCCTTTGGTGGCGCCGTGAAGCGCCTTTCTTTGTGCGTCATGAACACACAACCACATGCGGTATTAGCAGCCGTTTCCAGCTGTTGTCCCCCGCCAAAGGGCAGATTACCCACCTGTTACTCACCCGTTCGCCGCTCTACGTCACCCGAAGGCGATTTCGCGCTCGACTTGCATGTATGAGGCGTGCCGCCAGCGTTCGTTCTGAGCCAGGATCAAACTCTCCGATAAAAATTTACCGCGGGCAAACCCACGGAATCTTATGGTTTGTTTGACTCCCTTTTCATTGTCCCGAAAGACATTACTTTAGGAATCATAATTTGGGGTGCCATACCACGTTAAAACGCAGCATGGCGCACAAGACAATGGTTTATTTTGTCGATATGCATCGTATTCAATTTTCAAAGAGCATAAAAGCACACACGCAAACCCTACGGCACCCACACCTGAGCGCGGGACGCCGCTGCGTGTTTCATGCGCTTGACCGTCGTCGCAGTCAAGCGATGAGTATGATAGCAATTTCCAAATGCCCGTGTCAACCATGCGCTCAACTTATTTTAAAGCCGCACAAAAAGCACAGACGCTATCCATTCAAATGTCGCACTCCACAAAACACAGCCAGCCCGAAGGCGGGTTGGGGAATGGGGCCGCCGCACTTTCGCACCAGCGGACAAGTAGTATACCGAACAAATATGACCTGTGTCAAATTGCCATCGGGACAACCACCAACCTCTCATTCGCAGCAGCACCAGGGCACTGCATTCACGGAGGCGACTCGATTCAACTTACTGCGCGACCCGCGTCAAGCAGGTCATTGATTCGGACTCGCGTCCGAGAACTATGAAATCTTAGCAAATCCATAAAGGCATTGTCAAATCGCGGGGTTTACCGGAAACGACTTCGCGCTTCACAAGGAAGCACCGAACACCTGGCCAAGCCAGAGTCGCACTTTAGGGAACGTTCAACTTTGCCGCTGCGTTCACTTGCCCGAAGACTTGCTCACCGCTGCGAGATGCGAAATACTACCAAAACTCGAAATTCAATTTCAAATTTTTCGGGAGGGCCGAAGCCTGCACCCAATTCAGCGTCCAACGTGAGAAAAGCCATCAAAACAATAAATGCTCAGGTGGCGCGCTCAATTTTTCGGAGTTTTCCGGTCACGAATGCCGACAAACCAACGCGTTTCGCGCAAAGGAGCAGTAGTATTGCATTTGGACGAGAGGGAAGTCAATCTTGCGTTTACTTTTTCTAGAGCCTTCGCCATAATGGCCGCTCAGCACGGAAAGGCCCTCATTATGGAACGCACACCCCGTATTTCTATCCAGTATTGCAACCAGTGCCGTTGGATGCTCCGCGCAACATGGTATGCTCAGGAGCTCTTGACCACATTTCAGGGACAGTTGGGCGAAGTGGCCCTGATCCCGGGTAGCGGTGGTGTGTTTGAGGTTCGCTGCGACGACGTACTGCTGTGGTCGCGGATAGCGGAGGGCGGATTTCCGGAATTGAAGGTCCTCAAACAACGGCTTCGCGATCAGATAGCGCCTGGGCAATCGCTGGGCCACAGCGACGGGTGAGCCCCTTCCGGGATCGGAATACCCACTACTCCCGCCCATACCATCGCGCAATCCTTTCGGGCGATACCCCCATGGGGTAGGCAAAAAACGTGACTACATTCATCGCCGTCAAACGCAGGAGACCCTCGCGCTCCCATCGGCGCGGGGAGGTAGAGGTGATGGCGCTCAGGGTTACAACCGCCCCCACCTTTCGTGCGGCCCGAACGAGTGCATAGTCTTCCAGCATGGGAAGGACGGGGTAGCCGCCGACGGCTTCCCAGGTATCTCGGCGCAGAAAAAGGCCCTGATCGCCGTAGGGCGTGGAGAGCCACCGGCTCCGCAGGTTGGCAGCGCTTTCTATGAACCGCATCGCGCCTCCGGCCCCGTCAATCCGCAGTTCGAAAGCGCCGAGGGCCACGTTTTCGAAGGCCAGCGTCCGACGCACACACGAGGAGAAGTCGTCGGGCGGAAGGCTGTCTGCGTGTAGAAAGAGCAGATAGCGCCCGGTGGCGACCGCGGCGCCGGCGTTCATCTGCGAGGCTCTCCCCCGCTCCGCGTGTACAACGCGGGCGCGCCCGGCGGCTATCTCAACCGTTCGGTCGCTGCTGCCGCCATCGGCGACGATAACTTCGACTTCGGGACTGATCGCCACGACATCGAGCAGCTTGCCGATGTGCTCCTCCTCGTTCCAGGTGGGGATGATGACGGAGAGACCCGTGTCGCGTTGGGAGTTTTTCCAATGAACGAGGTCTTCCGGCTCATCCACATCGGACAATTCCTCCAGCAATTCCACGGAAAGGCCAATCCGTTCCGCATTCGCCAAGGTCTGTTCGCGCACGGTCGACGTACTCCATTCAACGCCTTCGAAGAGTCGCTGGACCTCATCGGGTCCGCCGTTGAGGGCGAGTCCGATGAGGTAGTAGCCGCCATCAACGGCGGGTCCGATGACGAGGTCTACCGTGTCCAGTGCGCGAAAGGCTTCGAGGGTGTGACGGCTGTTCAAGGCCGGACAGTCGGTGCCGCAGAGGACCACTTTGCCATAGGCCTGATTGAAGCCCTCCTCCACGGCACGGGCCATCCGGTCGCCGAGATTTCCCTCGCCCTGGGGGGCGTAGAGATGGTCGGGCCCGAGCCATTCGCGCAGCGCCGATCGAGCCGCGCCGGTGTAGCGAATCTGAGTTTCCACTTCATCCAGCGGGGGAATGGACTGACGGAGGGTGTGCTCCGTCAGTTGGCGCTGGAGTTCAGCGGCGCCCTCGGGCCCCAGCGCGGGAATCAGGCGGGTTTTCGTGGTGCCGGACTCGGGGAATCGGGTGAAATAGATCAGCAGTCCGGTCTTGAGGGTGTGTTTGGAGAAAAGCGCGCTGAGGAAGATGGTGCTGAGGATTTTATAGCCCGCGCCAACGACCCCGCGCACGGTGCCGGAAACTTTCGAGACGCCTTCGCGTTTGCGATAGGAGACGGGAACTTCATCGGCGGGCACCGCGTGGAGGGCCGCCTTAATCTGCATTTCCACGGTCCAGCCGTAGTCCCGATCGGCCATACCCAGTTGGAGCAGGGTGCGGTAGCGGATGGCGCGAAAGGGCCCCAGATCGGAATATCGGATGCCCCAGAAAATGCGGATGAGCTTTGTGGCGAGCCAGTTACCGAAGGCCGCCTGGGGCGTGAGAGAACCGGGCTCGCGGACACCACGAGCGCGCGAGCCGACCATGAAATCGACTTCACCCTGGATCACGGGATCGACCAACAGGGGCATTTCTTCCGGGTGATCGCTGTAGTCGCCGTCGAGAAAGACGACGATATCCGTTGCGTTCAGGGCCGAGATGCCGCGCAGACAGGCCGCGCCATAGCCCCGCTGCGGCTCCGCAATCACCCGTGCGCCGTGCTCCGCCGCGACGCGGGCCGTGTCGTCTGTGGAGCCGTTGTCGACGACGATGATGTCGTCCACCCAGGCGGGGATGTCGCCGATCACCTTGCCGATTGCGGCTTCTTCGTTGAGGACCGGGATGATGACGGCAATGGTGTGTTCGTTTCGCATGGGGACTTTCTTTAGAGCAGGACACAGAGGGCTACACGATAGCACGATGGGGGGCGCGGGTGGGAAATCGGCGGAGGAGAGATCACCACGAAGCACGCGAGGAGCACGAAGAAAGAGAGGAAGAGAAAAGAACGGCCGGTGTACTACTATCCACAATCGCGCATCCGGGGCCGAACAGTCCTTTGTGCCTCAGCGCCTTTGCGTGCGGATCTTCCCAAATCGGCACGCAAAGGCGCTGAGGCGCAAAGGAAGGATTCTTGTCATCAATTGGCGACATGCCTGGGAGTTTCTTTCCCCCGGTCCCAAAGAAGCAGAAGCCACACGGGAACGTATTCCAGCCAGACGACGCCGTGGTGGAAGAGCTGCACCTGACCGCGGGCGTCGAGATAGAATTTGAGGTAGTAGAGCGGCAGGGTGAGGGTCAGGAGCATCAGGCCGCGACTGGGAATCAGGGAGAGGAGTGGGGCAAACCAGATGAAATACCAGGGGAACTGGGTGGGGCTGAGTAGAAAAAGGGCGGCGGTGATCCAGAGTACGGCGGCCGCCATCCGGTGTTCGGGCTCAGCGTGGCTCGAGTCCTGGTTCACGGCGCGGCGGCAAATCAGGACAGTGGCGGCGAGCAAAACGAGTCCGGCGATCAGTTTTCCCGCGCGGTGGGCCTCGCCGGCGCTGAGGGTGTGGCCCGCGATGGTGGCAATGTGCCTGATGGACCAGGGGAACACCATGAAAAGGGCATCGTTCATTTCCCAGCGTGCGCTGTAGGCCGCAAGGCCGGAGGCATTGCCCAGCATGCGGGTGCCCGCCATGGGCGCGAGGAGCAAGGCGGAAAGCAGCAGGCAGGCGCACAAACTGATAACGAGGGCACGGGGCGACTTGCGAAGCGTCACGAGCATGGGCGCGAGGAGGAGGAACGGCCACAGTTTGACAGCGGTGGCCACGGCCAGAGCGCATGACGCGATGACGGGTCGTCTGCGTAAAAACATCAACAGGAAAAGCAGCAGACAAGGCGCGAGGAGGATGTCCATGTGCAGTGAATTATAGATTTCCTTCACGCAGAGGGGATTCCACCAATAGACCAGCACGAGGGCGGGATTCCTGCCGAGACGGCGCAGGAGGGCCAGCAGGAGGGCGAAGGCGACGCAATCGGCTGCGTAGTAGAGGGTGAGGAGGCCCGCGCGGCTCCAGGGGGCGAGGACGTGGGCGAGGCCGAATACGGCCTGGGTCACGGGGGGATAAATGGTGCCGAGCTCCGGATGATTGACGCGTTGCAGTACGACCCCGCTCTCCTGCGCGAGGGCGAGGAGCTCGGGCGATACCCCTTCCCCGCCGGCGCGGGCATCGGCGGGACGGATCGTGTAGGGATGGTGTCCATGCGCGGTAACGGCGCCATCCCAGAGATAGCGGTAGAAATCATCTTCGAGAATGGGCTGGGCAATGGCCATGACGAGGCGCATGGCGACGCCGATGATAAAAATGCCCCAGGCGAGTTTTCGCGAATGGCTTGCGCGCGGCGCGAGATAGACCGAAGCGAAGTAGGGCAACGCGGCGAGCATGAGGAACGCGACGAAGGGCAATATGGGTCGGTCGGCCATGTCGGTGCCATAGGCGAAGCCACTGGAGAGCCCGGCGATGGCCAGGCAGCAGGCAACCACGGCCACGCCCAGGAGGAGCAGGCTTGCGGTGAGGCGCGATGTGGCGGTGACTTCGGAGGGCACGAGACGCTCCAGGGTATAGGACCGATTCGACGGATAGGACGGATGTTTTTGGTTCAGGGGCTTACCTGCGCATTGCTCTTTATCACTGCGAGGCGCTCGCGGCACTTACGACGGGGACTCTCGAAGATCCGCCGCCATTGCTCGAAGATGTAGATACTGAAACAGGGACGCGAGGCCGTGGGGTCGCCGGCATCGAGGCGTTCCACGAGGGATTTCACGTAGCCGCCGTTCAGCAGGTGATCATCAAGGTTGTCTACCATTTCGCGAAGGTCCGTGTTCAGTTGACCGCGAAACCAGTGGGCCACGGGCACTTCGAAGCCTTGTTTCTTTCGATTCACAAAGTCGGGTGGCATGTGCTTCGCGAGGAGCTTCTTCAACAACACTTTGAGATCACGGGCACCCATCTTCTGATGGACCGGCAAAGAAAGACCGAACTCGACCAGGCGCGGATCGAGGAAAGGAAAACGCCCTTCGAGACTGGCCGACATGGCGATCTTGTCGGACTTCAGCATGAGATCGTCGGGCACGAAGTTGTACAGTTCACAGTATTGACGCTGGCCCATGGCATCGAGGCCGATGGCGCGGGCGTCGTGAAAGATTTGCTCAAAGACTGCGGTGGAGCGGTACTCCCCCACTTCCTTCAGCAGATCGGGATGCAACAACTGGTGCTTGATATCGTCGTGGATGTGTGTAAACCAGTTCATGTAGCGCGCTGCGGGATGGAGTCCCGCATAGGTGCAGAATTTCTCGCCGCGACGGCCCAGTTCCTTGAAGCGCCCCGGCAGGGATTGCATGGCGCGAAAGCCCGGCGCGAGCAGACCTCGGCGGACCGGACCGGGCACGCGACCGAACTGGGTCGCGATGTTGTCCCAGTAGAATCGCGTGTAACCGCCGAAGATCTCGTCCGCGCCATCGCCACAATGGACGACCGCCACGTGCTTCGCTGCTTCGTGACACAGGGCATGAAGGGGCAATAGGGCGGCATCGGCCAGGGGCTCTTCGAGGTGCCAGAGGATTTCCGGTAGCGATTGTGTGGAATCGGGTCCGCACTGGAAGATGTGGTGATCCGCGCCGCAGGCGGCGGCCGCTGCGGCGGCGTAGCTGGTCTCGTCGAAGCCGCGCTGGCCTTGAAAGCCCATGGCGAAGGTGGAGATCGGGCGATCGGTGAGTTTCGCATGGAGCAGGGCGAGGAGGGTCGAATCCACACCGCCACTGAGGAATACCCCGAGGGGCACTTCGCTCATGCACTGCTCGCGCACGGAATCGTGAAGCAGCGATTCGAGCTCTTCGAGCAGCTCGGGCTCGCTTTTTCTGGATACTCCGTCGAAAGTGGGCGTCCAGTAGCGCTGCATTTCCACCTTCCCATCGCGAACGCGCATCCAGTGGGCCTGGGGCAGTTTCTTGATGGCCCGAAAGGGCGTGCGCGGTGTCGGAATGAACTTGAAGGTGAAATAATCGTATAACGCAATGGGATCGAAGGATTCATCCACGGCATCGTCGAGAAAGAGGGTCTTCAGCTCCGACGCGAAGAGGAACGCGTCGTCGGTCTCGGTGTAGTAGATCGGCTTGATGCCGAAGTGATCACGCGCGAGAAAGAGGCTGTGATCACGCGCGTCCCAGATGGCGAAGGCAAACATGCCGCGCAATTTCCCAACGCAGTCGGTGCCCCAGGCCTCGTAGGCGTGGAGAATGGTCTCGGTGTCGCTATGGGTCTTGTAGACATAGCCCCGCGACTCCAGGCCGATGCGCAGTTCGAGGTGGTTATAGATCTCGCCGTTGAAGACGATCCAGACCGAGCCGTCGACATTGGAAATCGGCTGGTGACCGCCCGCCACGTCGATGATGCTGAGACGGCGATGGCCAAGGCCGATGGGGCCTTCGGTGTAGAGGCCGCTGTCGTCGGGCCCGCGATGGGCCATGAGGCTGCCCATGTCACGCAGGAGTTCGGGCGCCACGGGTTGGGCCGGGTCGACGTTAAGTTTTCCGCAAATGCCGCACATAGGGTTCCGGGGTTGGGGTGTATGGGTGGACTGTGGGGCGATTCTACACGGATTCGGCGGCGGGTGCCACGTGTTGCGCGTGGGGCGATGCTTGATGGCGGAAATTGCCGAGCAGTGGGTCGGATTGGTGTATAGTTTTGATGTCGGCATGACCGACGCCAATCCGCCAACGAAAGGATGAACCATGATTCCCATTCCCTTGGACGAAAGGTCTGTGGAAGACAAGCGCCAGACTATGGAGCTTATTTGGGAAGATCTTTACCGCAATGAATCGAGCGTCCCATCGCCCGCGTGGCACGGAGAGGTGTTACACGAACGCGATACGGCGTTGAAGACTGGCGAGACAGAGCTTGAAGATTGGGAACTGGCAAAGCAGCGGATACTGGGTGAAATGGAGCGAGCTTGACCAAGCAATAGTCGACTCATTCGAGTTCAAACAGGTCGGTTGTTATATCGCGTGCACTGTGAAGAATTCGCAAGACTTGGATACCACCTTCAATTCGACGGTAATAGATCACGTATCGCCCCCACGCCACATGTCGAACTCCTTCCCCGATATCCTGACGCGCTCTCCCCGCGTCTGGGACATCCGAAAACCTCACGCATTCGGCATCTATCGCAATGACAGCACGATCCGCCGCACGACGGTCGTCGCGGGCAATGTAGAACCAAATATCTTCGAGATCCGTCTCTGCAAGAAACGTGTATCGAACGTGCCCCACGTATTACCCCTTTGCCCTTTCAGCTTCGAGTCGCGCTTGTCCACGCTCCCTTATCTTTTCGAGATTGAAACTTGTCAACCGTCCCTGATCGGCATCGGCAATACCAGCGGCAACCATGGACTTCAGTTCTTCGAGCCGCGCCGAATCGTCACGGTCCTTCTCATACTTCTCCTGCAACAACAGCACACCCTGCTCAAGGACCTCGTCCACTGATCGAAACTCGCCGGACTCCACCCTGGAACGGACGAACTCCTGAAGCCTTTCTGGAAGTATGACATTCATCGCTATTCTCCTTTTGGGATTATTATAGCTGAAATGGCGAGAAAAGTATTTCTCCCAAAGGCAAACCGGCTGCATCTGGCTTCCGCACCCCCTACGCTTGAGTCACAAATGTACTGCACGCAAAGGCGCGAAGGCGCAAAGTTAATTGAAAATGCCAGTCCAAAGCGATTTGTCTGGCGTACGACGGAAACAACCATTCCCTCTCTCATTATTATTCGTGCTCTTCGTGTGTTTCGTGGTAATACAATATCCTCACCGCGCCAGCACTTCCCGCACCGCGGCCAGCACATGAGCCACCTCGTGGGCGGTGAGGCAGATGGGGGCGTCGTAGAGCGGGCAGGTGTCCTGGAGGCAGGGGCTGCACTCGGGATTGTGGCGCAGGACGATGTGCTGCTCGCCGTAGGGATACCAGCGGTGGGCGTGGTCGCGGGCGGAGAAGATGGCGACGACGGGTTTGCCGGTGCTCGCGACGACGTGCATGGTCCCGGTGTCGTTGGAAACAAAGCAATCGCACAGGTTGGCGAGAGCGGCGAGTTCGGGGATGGTGGTTTGGCCCACGAGGTTGGTGCAGCCGGGGCCGATGCCCTGGATGATGCTTTCGATCAGAGGCTTTTCCCCTTCGCTGCCGGTGAAGATGAGGCGGGCGTCCAGCTCGCTCACGAGGGCCTGTCCCAGGGCGATGAAGCGTTCGGGCATCCAGCGGTTGGCGGGGCGCTTGGCGCCGCACTGCATGCCGATGAGGGGACCCTGGCCGGGCGGAAGAAGTGCCGCAATCCGGGCCGCGTCGGACTGATCCGCCTTGATCCACGGGAAAGACTCCACCTCGCTACAACCGAGCGGCCGAATCAGTTCCATCAATCGCGGCACCTGACCTTTGGCAAAGTCTTTGTGGTCTACCACTTCCGCGCCAATGATGCGCCGTACGCCGGAGGCCGCAAGGATGGCCATCTGCTTGGCGAGGCTTTTCGCGGTGGAGAGGTCGTCGGGCAGTAGAATGGCGAAATCGACTTTCGCGGCGATGATCTGGCGTCGGAGCTTCCTCAAGAATGCCGGGCTGCTGGACTCGTCTTCGTAGTAGACGATCATCTCGTTGAAGGTGTCGTCCTTCGCGAGCACCTCCACCGCACCGGGTGCGCCGCGCTTCGTGGGCGAGGTGACGAGCATCATGCGAGCCTTGGGATAGCGATCCCGGAGGGCATGGAAAGCGGGCAGGGCCACTACGATGTCGCCGAGGTTCCCCATGCGGTAGACGAGGATGCTGCGCGGGTCCTGCGCGGGCGTCGGATGCACGCCACCGGGCAGGTGGGCGATGACCCATGTGAGCGTGCGCAGCGCGCGATTGGGCCGAGAACGGGCCACATGCGGCCCCGATGCGGGTCTGCTCATTTCACAGGCCGCGTGGCCAGGGCGGCGCGCCAGTAGGCCAGCAGATCGGCCAGGAGCTTCTCGAAGGCGATTTCCGGACGCCAGCCCGTGGCCGCCGTGAGTTGTGCGACGGAGCCGTAACTTTCGGGCACGTCGGAGGGGCGCATGCGGGCGGGATCCTGACGCACTTCGATCGTTGCGCCGCTCATGGCGAGGAGCTGGTTCAGCGCGAATTGAATCGGTTGCGGACGGCTCGAGCACACATTGAATACATCGCCCGGCGCGCCGCGGAGCGCGGCGGCTTCGTAGGCACGGAGCACATCGTCCACGTGAAGAAAATCCCGGGCCGCTTCTAAATTTCCGGTGGACAGGATCGGCTCGCGGAGGCCGGCTTCGATCTCGGCGATCTGCCGCGCGAAGCTGGAGAGGACATAGCTGTCGGCCTGGCCAGGTCCCGCGTGATTGAAGGGGCGCATGCGCACGATATCCAATGCGCGCGCACGTGAAAGATTGGCGCAGTAGTAGTCGGCGGCGGCCTTGCTGATGGCGTAGGTGTTGGCTGGATTGATCGGATGGGCCTCGGTGACGGGCAGGTCCACGGGCGGCCCATAAATCTCGGCACTGCTGATAAAAACGAGGCGTGGCGGCGCGGCCAGTGCGCGAAGCGCGCTGCACAGCCGGATGGTTCCGTTGAGGTTCACGTCCATGGCGCGCACGGGGTCGCGTTCGGCATCGGGGACAAAGGCGATGGCGGCCAGGTGGAACACGTGGGTCAAGGGGCCCGCATCGGCAACCAGCGCACGCACCGCGATTTCGTCCTGAAAATCACAGGGCAGCATGCCGTCGACGGCGGGGAAACCGCTGCGCACCACCTCCCAGCCCTGGGTTTCCAGATGGCGCGCGAGGCGCGTGCCCACGAAGCCGCCCGCGCCGGTGATCAGTGCGCGCCTGCTCATACCGTGACGATGCGGTTGTCGATTTCGGCCTGGACGCGGGCCAGATCGGCGTCGACCATGCGATTAACCAGTTCCGCGAAGCTGCATTCCGGCACCCAGCCTAGTTGTTTTCGCGCCTTGGTGCAGTCGCCGAGCAACACATGAACTTCCGCAGGCCGGTAAAATTTCGGGTCGACTTTGACATAGGCGTCGTAATTCAGGCCCGCGCGGGCGAAGGCAAGCTCGCAGAATTCCCGCACGCTGTGGGTCTCTTCCGTGGCGATAACGTAGTCGTCGGGCGTGTCCTGCTGAAGCATGAGCCACATGGCGCGGACATAATCACCGGCATAGCCCCAGTCGCGCTTCGCGTCCAGGTTGCCGAGGCGCAATTCCGATTGCAGGCCCAACTTGATGCGGGCAACGCCGTCGGTAATCTTGCGCGTGACAAATTCGAGGCCGCGCCGGGGCGACTCGTGATTGAAGAGGATCCCGGAGCAGGCGTACATGTCGTAGCTTTCGCGATAGTTCACGGTAATCCAGTGACCGTAGACCTTGGCCACGCCATAGGGACTGCGGGGGTAGAAGGGCGTCGATTCAGTCTGGGGCGTCTCGCGCACATGGCCGAACATCTCGCTGGAGGATGCCTGATAGAAGCGAATGTCCTTGTTCACGTAGCGCACGGCTTCGAGGATTCGGGTCACGCCCAGGGCCGTGATGTCGCCGGTGAGCAGGGGCTGGTTCCAGGATACGGGCACGAAAGACTGTGCGGCCAGGTTGTACACCTCGCGGGGGCGAATGCTTCCCACGGCCTCGATGAGCGAAACCTGGTCCGCCAGATCGGCCTGAATCAGCTTTACGCGATCTTTGATGTGATTGATGCGCTCAAATTTCTCCGTGCTGGAGCGGCGCACGAGGCCGTAGACCTCATAGCCTTTGTCCAAAAGGAGTTCGGCGAGGTAGGAGCCGTCCTGGCCGGTGATGCCGGTGATAATGGCGCGGGGTGCGTGGTCGGGCATGAATACGCTCCGTCTTCAGGTTGTGACCGCGGATGAGGATTCATTCTGATCTTGATACCAAGTCACGAAGCGTTTGATGCCTTCGTCCATGGTAAAGCGCGGGGCGTAGCCCAGCTTTTCTCCGGCGTGATCCACGTTGGCGTAGGTCTTTTCCACATCGCCCGCCTGCATGGGCTGCTCGTCGATGATGGCCTCGCGACCCGTGTGGCGTTCGATGAGCGTAATCAATTCACGCAGGCTGGTGGTATGGCTTTCGCCGAGGTTGAAAATCTCGTAGTCGAAGGGTGTGTCGACGCAGCGCACGACGCCGTCGATGATATCGTCGATGTAGGTGTAGTCGCGATAGGTGGAGCCGTCGCCGAACATGGGGATGGGCTCCCCCGCGAGGATCATCTTTGTGAATTTATGGATGGCCATATCGGGGCGCTGACGGGGCCCGTAGACGGTGAAGAAGCGAAGCATGGTCGTGCGCACGCCGTAAATGTGGTGGTAGACATGCGCCTGAAGTTCGTTCATGCGCTTGGTGGCGGCATAGGGGCTCACGGGCGTCATCACGGGGTCCGTCTCGCGGAAGGGCACCTCTTTGCTGCCGCCGTAGACCGACGAACTCGACGCGAAGACCAGGTGCGAGGGCTTGAAATCGCGGCAGGCATCGAGGATGTGCTGGCCGCCGATGACGTTCACGCGGTGATAGAGATTGGGGTCCTGCAGGGAAGGCCGTACGCCCGCACGCGCCGCCAGATGGACCACCACCTCGGGCTGGAACGCCGCGAAGACCGCGCGCAGGGCGGCTTCGTCGCAGATGTCGATCTCGCTCAGGCTGAAGCGGTCCATACCCTCGGCCTGGGAGAGATTGCGCCGCTTGATGGCGGGATCGTAGTAGGTATTGAAACTGTCCACACCAAGGACTTCGTCGCCCCGCGCGAGCAACGTGTCCACCAGATGGGAGCCGATGAAACCGGCGGCGCCGGTGACGAGAATGCGTTTCATAAAGATAAGAGAATCCTGAATTGGCAGGCCCCGCCTTGCTGCAATCGGGCCCGAAAGGGTACGCCACAGTATAGAGAAGGGATTCCGAGCAACACAAGGGGTTGGGGCTTCGACCGAAAAAATAAGTCACGAAATGAACACGGAGACACGGAGGCACTGAGAAGAAAAGTGGGGGGTGACCCTGTCATCTCATACGCATTGATTTGAGCGCGGTGATCTCACCTCTCATACTTCTCCGTGCCTCCGCGAACTCCGTGGTCAATATAGTTTTCGTTGACTGCGGAACTTCAAGTAGAAGAGAGGCTTTGCGCCAATATCCCCAGCGCCTCGTCCATTTGCTCCCGCGTGATGGTGAGCGCGGGCGCGAGGGTGAGCACGTTGCCCATGCTGACTTTGAAGCTCAATCCGCGACTGAGGGCGGCATAGAGGATTTTCTCCGCATGCGCGGGGGCGGGCTTAGCGGTCCCGGGCTCGACGATGGCGACACCCAGCAGCAGGCCGAGTCCACGCACGTCGCCGATGCACGGAAATTCTTCCTGCAACCCGCGCAGACGCTCCAGGGTGTAAGTCCCCAGTTCCGTCACGTGCTCGAGGAGGTCGTTCTCTTCGATGAAGGCTATCGTGGCCAATGCGGCGGCGCAGGCGACGGGATTCTTTTCGTGGGTGTAGTGGCCGAGGGCGCGCTCGGGCATGGCGCTGTTCAGGTGCTCCCGGGCGAGGAGGGCGGCCAGGGGGAAGACGCCGCCGCCGAGTCCCTTGCCGATGACGACCATATCGGGGACGATACCGTAGTGCTCGTGGGTGTAGAAGGTGCCGGTCCGCCCGAGGCAGGTGGGGATTTCGTCGAGAATCAGCAGAGCGCCGTGGCGATCGCAGGCGGCACGGACGCGCTTCCAGTAGTCCGGCGGCGGAATATAGGGCGTGCTGCGAACCGTCTCCGAGATGACGGCGGCGACATCGCCCTCTTTTTCGAGCACATACTCGATATAGTCCGCGCACTGGAGGGTGCAGACCGTCCCGCATTTGAAAGGGCAACTCGCGGGGTCGGGCGGGGGCACGTGCTCCGTTCCCGGCATCAAGGGACCGATTCCCTTCCGGAATATGGCCTCGCCGCCTATGGAGATGGCGTCGAGGGAGGCGCCATGGAAGGAATCCCACATGGAAATGGTCTTGTAGCGGCCGGTGGCGGCGCGGGCGAGCTTGAGGGCCATGCCGATGGCGGAGGTGCCCCCTGGCGCGAAAAGGACGCGGCTGAGATCGCCGGGTGCTTTTTCCACGAGCTTTTTCGCGAGATCGATGGCCGGTCGGTTGGTGTAGCGCCGTGGGCAGAAGGCCAGCTCGGCCAGTTGCCGCTGGATGGCTTCGATGACCTTCGGGTTTGCATGGCCCACCTGATGCAGAGAATTGCCGTGGAAATCGAAGATGCGCCGCCCCTGGGTATCCACGATATGAGGGCCTTCGCAGCTTTCCAGCGCGTTCAGGCAGGGCGTGGAGAGGGACTGGTGCAGGAACACCGCGGCGTCTTCGTCCAGCAGGGTGCGGGTATCCCGGTCCAGGTGTTCGGCCTGCCAGCGAAGCCGTGCGTCGGAAAGGTTTAGGTCGCCCTCGGAACGGAGGTCGCTGTGGTCATCGCCTATTTGCACGGTCAGGGTATCCATCGGGCCAGATATAGAAGGTGCTATCAGGCTAGGGCATCGTACCTGTACAATGTCAAATGGCATCAGGCGCGCGCTTTACGTGCTGGAATAGACCGCGTCCCGCAATGACGAACTCAGAACTTACGGGGATTTGCTCATGTTATCTTCACATTGGTGGACCGCCCTTCTGGCGGTTGCCGTGGCCCTTACTATTGTTGGAACCGTGCCGGCGCACGGACAGGAAGAATCTCGCGCACCGGAAGGCACGGTACTCAGCAAGACCGTGACCCTGAATTTTGAGATGGCGGGCGCCGGAAAGAACGTGACAATTTCCACCGCGACCTCGGCCTTCCAGATCGAGACGGAGCAGAGCAAGGAGTCGCAGGACGGTGTTGAAGAGGCCGAGGAGTCGACAGAGAACAGCGGGGATAAGGCCTCATCCGAATTGGCCATCGAAAGCCGTTCGAAAATTGAAGGGACGGTCTCGATTGATGATGCGACCGGCACGGTGCTGGTCACCTGCACGGGATCCATCCGGGAATCAAAAAGCACCGAGGACGAATCCGGTGACAGCGAAAGCGAGTTGAAGGTTGAGTCGTCCATCGAGTTCGAGGCCAGCACGCGAATCAAACCGGGTGAGTCGCGGGAGCTCGTGAAGGCGGGTGCCTTCCTGGTCACCTTGCGTGTGGAGGTTTCGGAATGAGCCGTCGCATGATTGAACTTCAATGATGGGCGAACTTCAGGATAGCACCTGGCTCGCCGATGCGAAGCCCGCCGCGGCGGCCGTCATGCTGGTACTCCTCTGGACCGCCGAATCCACCGTGCCCATGTTTGCCGGGCGAACGGGGCGTGTGCGCCATGGCGCGGTCAACCTTGTGCTTGGCGTGGCCAACGCGGTGCTTGCGGCGCTGATCTTCGGTGCCTCCATGCTGTTCGTGACGGAGTGGGCACGCCTGCAGCCCTTTGGCCTTCTCCATTGGCTGGCGCTGCCCGCCTGGGTGGAATGGCCGCTGGGGCTGGTGCTATTCGACGGGTGGATGTACACCTGGCACCGGCTGAGCCATCGGGTGAAATTTTTGTGGCGTTTCCACGCGGTGCACCATTCCGATCGGGCGATGGATGTGACCTCGGCGGTGCGCTTTCACACGGGCGAGATTGTGATTTCGTCCACGGCGCGGCTGATGGTGTTGCCGTTGATTGGTCTGACGATGCCCCAGCTTCTGCTCTACGAAGCGATCTTGCTGCCGGTGATTCTCTTCCACCACAGCAATATCCGAATCCCCTCGGGTCTGGATCGGGCGCTGCGCTGTGTCATCACCACGCCGTGGATGCACTGGGTCCATCACTCGAACTGGCAGCCGGAGACCGATTCCAATTTTTCGAGCGTGCTTTCCATCTGGGATCGGCTCTTTGGCACATTTCGCCTGCGGGACGACCCCGGCACGATCCAGCTCGGGCTGGACGATGGTCAGGAGAAGGGGGAGTGGCAGTCGCTTCGGGCAATCATCACATCACCCTTCCGAAAGCAAGCCCGAACCCCGCGACAGGACCAGACTCCGGGCTGAGCTCAGGTGAGGGCGACGAGCGCCGCAAGCACGGCAAGACCGAGCATGTAGACGGCCAGCCGGGATTGTTTTCCACGGGAGCGCACCATGGTGGAGGTTACGAGCAACACGGAGGCCGCCAGGGCGGCGGTACCGGTGGTCGTTGCAACGAGCCCGCAAAAGCGCTGGATTACGCGCTCCTGTCCGATTATCTGGCCGGGCACGGGTGCGGTGTGGAGGAGGAGGAAGCCCACCCCCAGCAGAACCAAACCGGGAACAGCTACGATGAGCGAAGCGTTGAAGCGGGATATGACCCGTCGTTCCTCGCTGCTGTCCATGACACGGCCTCCATCCAACCGGGCGGGCGAGGAATAGGCCTCCCCACCGTCGGCGGCGCCAGTCTCAAATCTACCCGTCTCCCTCGGGCAGTTCACCGTCTGCGTATTCCGATTCTCAGACCCCATACTCGCACGGACCCTCTGCTAAATGAGCCGTAGATCACCTGGAGAACCCACATTCACTCCGTAACTGAACCGGGCCATCATCCAGTACTGCACGACTGCCTGCATTGCTATGGCAACTGCATCGCTTCCTCGTCGACGAAAATCTCTCTCGTTCCGGGGATCTCTCCCTGCGGCAACGGTGTAAGGCACGACCTGCTTTTAGCAATCGATCACCATCACCGCCGCGCTTCACGCTAATGGATCGCCCGATTGCAATGCAACCGGAGACTAAACATCCAATTCCGCCCGGTACACCGTACGACGAGGCTTCCACGGCGACAAGGCACCGCAACGGAGGATGAATAATCTCAAGATCCCGCCGGGACAACCCTGCACGTCCCGGATCATCCCTCGTAGAACTGGTCTAACACTATTCACCTATTGCTTACGGAGCTGAATAATAGCATTGAATTCAGATTAAGGCAAGCTCTCCGATTCGCGCGGGAAGCGGGATTTGTACCCGTGTCCAGGACTATGGTCCAATAGGGACTGAAATTGGCTCTGTCGCGTGCCTGGCGGGGACCCGCGCGACAAAAACCAACAAGAACGAACGATGGACAGTCTTTCTCACCAAAATATCATCACCCTTTTCCTCGCTATCGGGATTCTCCTGGGCACCGCAAGAACCCTCGGGGAAATCGCGCAGCGCTTCCGCCAGCCAGCGGTGCTGGGCGAACTCATGGCTGGCGTGCTCCTGGGGCCGACCGTGCTCGGGATGGTGTTGCCGGAATTGAATCTCGCTCTATTTCCCCCCCAGGGTGCAAACGCGATCGCGTTGGACACGCTGGTGACGGTGGCCATCGTCCTGTTCCTGCTGGTGGCTGGTTTGGAGGTGGACCTTTCCACCGTGAGCCGCCAGGGGCGGGTGGCGCTGAAAGTGGGGATCATGGGCATGGTGATCCCCTTCGTCATCGGTTTTGGCCTGGCCTGGTATGTCCCCGACGCACTGGGTGCGGAAGCGGGGGCCGATCCGCTGGTTTTCGCCCTGTTCCTGGCGACAGCCCTTTCCATTACCGCACTGCCCGTCATCGCGAAGACGCTGATGGATCTGGATTTGTACCGGAGCGACCTGGGGATGGTGGTGATCAGCGCGGCGATTTTCAACGATTTGATCGGCTGGACGATCTTTGCGGTAATACTGGGTATGATGGAGGCCGGCTCGGGTCACATGCGGGACATCCCCATGACGATCCTGCTGACGCTGGTTTTCGCCGTTGGCATGCTTACAGCGGGCCGCTGGCTGATCAATCGGATCCTGCCCTATCTCCAGGCCTACACGCACTGGCCCGGCGGGGTCCTCAGTTTTGCCCTTACCGCCGCGCTGCTGGCGGCCGCGCTGACGGAGTGGATCGGTATTCACGCCATATTCGGATCATTTATCGTGGGCGTCGCCATCGGGGATTCGCCCCACATGCGCGAGCACACCCGGGTCGTGATCGATCAATTCGTATCATTTATCTTTGCCCCCCTCTTCTTTGCCAGCATCGGTCTGAAGGTCAACTTCGTCTCCCATTTCAACCTGGGACTGGTGTTGACCGTGCTCCTGATCGCCTGCATCTGCAAGCTGGCGGGCGGGGTTCTGGGCGCGAAGTGGGGCGGCATGCCGAAGCGCGACGCCTGGGCGGTGGGCTTTGCGATGAACGCCCGCGGCGCGATGGAAATCGTGCTGGGACTGCTGGCCCTGGAGGCGGGTATCATCCGCCAGCCCCTGTTCGTGGCGCTGGTCATCATGGCCATCGTGACCTCCATGATGAGCGGCCCTTTCATGAAGATGATTCTCCAGCATACAAAAGCCAAGCGCCTTCAGGATGCGCTCCGTTCCAAATTGTTCAATCGACAGCTCGCCGCAACCTCGCGCCGCGCGGTGGTTCACGAACTGGCGGCGGCCATGTGCGAGTCCACCGGGCTGGACCTCAACTCGGTTGAGCCGGCCGTGTGGTCGAGGGAAGAAGCCATGCCCACCGGTATCGGAAATGGCATCGCCCTACCCCATGCGCGGGTGCCGGGGTTGAAAGAGCCCATGGTGGCGGTGGGGATTTCCGAGACCGGTATCGACTTCGACGCGCCGGATGGAAAACCGGCCAACATCATATTCCTGGCGCTGACGCCGGAAGAACTGCCCAGCGCCCAGTTGGAACTCGGAGCCGAAATTGCACGGCGCTTCCGGCGCTTTGAGACGACGGAGCAGGTGCTGCGCACCAAGAACTACGCGGAGTTTCTCGCGATCATCAAGAATCCGGAAGGCGGTTGATAATGGATCGTTGACCGTTGACGACGACGAGGGGCCGTTCATCATGTAAGAACAGACCGGCTCTAATTACCGCTCGCAACTTCACTATCAACTATCAACGGTCCATTCACCCGCGGGAGCGGGCAATTCGCGCTTGATCTCGTTGAGTCGGTAGCCAAAGCCGTTGCCCGAGATAGAGTCGAGTTTCACAACCCCCTCACGTCGTTGATAGAGTCCCGGATGGATTTCCCCTTCGGGAAGGCTGGCATCGGGGTAAAACTGCATGGCGTTCGTCTCCACGCCCATGATGGTGCCGGCGTGGGCCGCCAGGAGCACATGAGGAATCTGGGCCAGCATGGGGTTGGTGAGGTCCTGCACCATGAGGGTCATGCCGTGGGCCTTGGCCCAGCACAGACTCAGTAGTGCGCCCGTCTGGGTCTTGCACGTCTTCAACGCGACCCCCGTCCATCCGAGCTCCCGTCCCAGACGCACCAGTTCCCAGTCGTGCGCGCTTTCGTCCATGAAGAGCGGTTTGCGCGATGAGACACTGTGCACGTCGATGCGGTTGGCCTCCAAATCATAGGGAAAGGGCTGCTCCACATAGAGCAGCATGCCGCAGATGCGGGGGTGCTCCATAATGAGCCGGTCGAGGATAACGTTCACATAGGTAGGGTCGGTGACGGTGCAGTTGAAGTCCGTCGTGAGCCAGACGACACCCTCGTCGATGGCGATGTTTCCAATATCCACGATTCGCTTGTAGTCCCAGGCGGCATCGGTGCCACAGAGCTTGATCTTGAGACACATGAGGCCGTCGGTGCGGATCCATTCGCGCAGAAAAACGGGGTAGTCATCCTGCGGCAGCACAAGGTCCGGCTCGAAGGGATCGAGGGGATCTTTTCCGCCCACGAGGTGCCAGGCGGGCAGTTCCTTGCGACGGGGTAGCTGGAAGAAATCCTGGGGATATTTGCCGACAAAGCTCACGTCGACACCATCGGCGGGCGTCAGGTATGCCGCCAAATCCGCGTTCATGTAATCGGCGTTGTAGGTCTTGTAAACCGGAACTTCGTTCAGAATGCCGTAGGCGTCATGCAGCGCGATATCGAAGGCGGAGCAGCAGACGAGCGCGGCGAGCCAGGGCATGGGCTCACGCGTGCGTGCTCCGTTAAAGGCCTCCAGGAGTCCAGGCAGACGCTCGTGCAGGAACGCGTGGCCCACTTCCATCGGGTGACCGTAGACTTCGAAATTCGCCCACGCCTCACCCAGGACTTCGCTGAACGCCATCAAGGCGGCTTCCCGCTCGGGGTAGTCCAGGGCGCTGGGCCAGACCCAGTTGGCGCTCAGGGGCGTCTCACCCCAGCCGGTGGCGCGGCGACCTTCACGATTCACGACCTCCAGCTTCACCCGCGCGCACTGAATATGGGTGGAGACGGCGGAACCGAACTTGAGGGGCACACGGAGGGTGCAGGGGATATAGTAGAGCGCGGCGCCCGCAGGGCGGACGTCAAAGGGCTTGGCCATTCAGGGGTACTTTCTATTTCCAGATCGTGCGGCTGCCATCAGCCGGAGGAAGTGTGCCACGACATGGCCCGTTTCTACAATGTGGCCGGTTGAACGCTTCTATTCACCCGAAGGCGCGTCTGCGGCAAGGATCAGATTCCCCATCGGATCCGCGATGACAAAGCGTAGAAACCAGTCGGCTTTATTGTTGATGAGCTTCACCACGACGTGGTTCCAGCCCTTTTTCAGGGCCAGTTCGGGATAGACGAAGTCGCCCGGCGCGCCAAAGCCCTGGCCGGACGCGACCAGCGCGCCGTTGACATAGGTCTGGGAGAAATTGTCCGCCGCGATAATCGCGTGGGTACGCTGATCTTCCGGGCTGTGCACCGCACAGGCGACATAGGCCGCCGCACCGTCGAGGGTGCCGAGCAGGGCGTTGGCGTTGATCAAGCCGAAGCCCTGAGGCAAAATCTGCGTCCAGGCCAGGCCGCCTTCGAAGGGACCGGGGGCCGCGCCATTTTCGGGACCCCATGGACGAGCCAGCGCCGCGTTGGCCTTTTCGGGGTGCTCAGGCAGGTGGCTGGTGTCGATGGGGCCGAGGACGAAGGGCCCCACAATCCGCAGGGCAGGTGCCGCCTTATACGATGAGACGGGATGGAGCGGCAGCGTATTGATCTCGGCCATGCGCATGCTCTCCTTTTCGATCCATGCGCCGTCGTAGCGGACATGGACGCCCACATTGGGTGGGAATGCCGCGCGATCCCGCGGAACTTCGAGGTGCAGGGGGATTAGCGCCTGGGCGCCACGATCGAGCTTCGCCGCGTAAACCAGGGCAGCCTCTTCCTCATTCCAGCTCTCGGGGTTCTGGACCCGCCAGCCGGTTTCCGAGAAGCCCTCCAGCACGATACGCAATTCGATATCCTTATCCAGCACGTTGCTCAGATTGAAATCCACCTGTACATCCGCGCTCCCGCTGCTGAAATCCGCGCCAGGCTTTGCATCCGCCCGCACCAGCTCGCTGTTGATGGCCTTGCGGAAGGAAGCCGGGGCAACATCCACCGGCCAGATGCCGCCCTCGGGCTCCACCACGGCGTAGCGCGATTCCGCGCCGTCCACCGTGACAAAGCCGAAGCTGTGGAATCCCCCCCACTTCCTTGCATCGCTCAACTGGATGCCGCCGCCCGTGGCGCTCTGTATGACGTACGTGTTGCCATCACGGATGTCCGTGCTGTGATAGTGCTCGTGGCCCGCCACCACGGTGAAGGGGCGGGCACCGAGGTAGCCCTCCAACTCCGCCCAGTCCCCCATGAAACGGGGATCGTCCCACATGGGTTTGTGAAAAAACACGTAGGTGTGGCGCGCCTCCGAGGCGGCGGCCAGATCCGTCTTCACCCAGTCCATCATGGCGCGCCAGGCCGGACCGCGCCCATCGATCCGCTCTTCCTCGGTGTTGAAGATGAGGAAATGGCAGCCCTTGTAATCAAAGGAATAGTAGGTGCGCCCGAAGTCTTCGCGCCAGAATTCGTAGCAGGCGAGATTGGCGATGTCGTGGTTGCCCACGGTAAGGAAGAGGGGCGCTTCAATACGTTTCGCGTGCGCCATGTACTCCCCCCACTCCGCATCCCACTGGGGCCGGGTTTCCATGTGACCGGGGATCATATCGCCCACGGTGATGACGAAATCGGGCTTGAGCAGGTTGATGGCGTCCACCGCGCGATCATAGATCGGCCATTTCCCCTCGCCCCCGCTCGTCTTGTCGCCCAGGATCACAAAGCTGAACTTCTCCCCGTCGTTCGACCACGGTTTATCGATGAGCGGCAGGTCGTCCGACAGGGTGGGGCGCTGCGCCGTGGCCGTTGCAATCCCGGTTAGGGCCAGCGCGAGGAGAATTAGAATGCGCATCAGGTTTTTCCTTTGGGTCAAATTCCCCACGACTTGGCTATGGGGGATACGAATCCACACGCGTATGGAGCCCCGATTTCACGCACGAAACAGGCTTCCTGCGGAACTGCGGCACCGGAACGGCATTCAAGAAACATAGGAGGAAGTAACACTCCAGCCGTATGAAGTAAATATGCTTTTGCCACTCGATTCTGATCCTGCAAAGCACTCGTGTGGGCTGGGAGCGTCGAAGATGCGCCTCGGCGGACAGGCGTCCTCGCCTGCATTATGCGTCACCGGCGCATGGATTGATTGCAGATTGGTACCGATCTCATGCTGAGCGTAAGTACTCGAATAGCACCTCGGGCGCACCTTCGGTGCGTTGCAGGCGGGGACGCCTGCGCTCCCAGCCTTGCCGATCCTCTTCGCTGAATCAGGTCACAACGATAAAACACCGGCGCCACTTCATTCGGCTGGAGTGTTACAGAAAGAACTGAAACCTCAACGAACGCAAAGGGCACAAAGGTGCACCTATTGTTGTTCCAGTTGGGTCCTTTGAGGTCCAATCCAATTTCACACCACGACAGCGACTCCATCGACGCACCATTTCACGCCGAACCGCGAGTGTAGCACGCTGCCGCCGGGAAACCAGAACGCCCAAGTATGCCCGAAATTTGCACGCCGACGCCCCTTTTCGGTACAATACCAGTTCAACTTCGTTCAAGCCCTATTTGTGCCTGAACGACCATCTCTCCCTATGAACGGGTAGCTCAGTCGGTAGAGCATCGGACTTTTAATCCGGTGGTCGTGGGTTCGATCCCCACCCCGTTCACCATTCTCACTTTCCAGCCGGGTCTGCGCGTATGCGTGAACCCGGCTGCTTCTTTTCGTTTGCCTGAGCCGCGTGAGCGGTATTGAGGGCACTTTACAGCAGCGTCCGAATAGGCTACACTTCGTACAGGTGCAGGCAGCATTCCGTTACGCCGTTGGCCACTGCGAAGCATCGGCGACAGGATCCAGAAGGCACGCGCCCGGCAGGCGCGGGGAGCCGCATATGAAATCCAGGGAGCACGACCCCCTTGCACGGGTGGGAGGCGTCGGTCCATTTTCGCGCCCTTCGGCCCGGAAGACGGCGCAATCATACCTCGGCGGCATCGTTCTTGTCTTTACACTGGTGCTTGTGTGTACGCAGATCGCTACCCCCCTCTACCGAGACGCACTCCTACTGGCGACGGTCCTGATTGTCCTTCTGATGTTTACCCGGCTGATGGCTTCTTATCGGTGCGGCCTGCTGGTGAAGGCGCTGACGCTGGCGGGGGCGGTCGGGGTGGTGTGCGGGCAGTTTCTGAGCACGACGGAGGACATTCCGGCACTCGTAAACATTCCGGTACTGGGGAACGCTTCGGCGTGGAACGGCTTTCTGGATGCGGTATTTGTGACGCTTGGCATCATTGCCATGTTCTGCGCGCTCATTCTGGCGGTGGTGGAGCTGGGGGCGGCGCGGGACGCGCTGGCGGAGGAGGGCGAGGCGCTGGCGGAGGAGGTGGCGGAGCGGATTGAGGCGCAGGCGGAACTCGCCGCGCACCGGGACAATCTGGAGGAGATCGTGGCGCGCCGCACGGCGGAGTTGCAGGAATCGCAACGGGCGCTGCTGGCGAAGGAGCGCCTGGCGATGCTGGGGGAAATTATGGCGGCGGTGAGCCATGAGATCCGCAATCCCCTCGGAACGGTGCGGAGCTCACTTTTCACGTTGAAGAACGGGATTGACGGTGTGGATCGGGAGCGCCTTCGCCGGGCCATCGAGCGGGGCGAGCGCAACATCATCCGCTGTGACCGGATCATCGAGGAGTTGCTCGACTTGAGTCGCGCCCATGAAATCGAGCGTCGGGCGACCACGCTGGACACGTGGCTGACGGGTGTGCTTTCCACGGCGGAGATTCCGCCCGCGGTATATTGCGAGGTGCAGCTCCAGCCGGGTGTGATGGTGTCCCTGGATCGGGAGAAGATGCGGCGCGCGCTGATGAACCTGATCAACAACAGCGTACAGTCTTTTGAGGACGACGCGGGCCGGGAGCACCGCCTGATGGTGACGAGCTATGCCCGGGGCACGACCTGCGAGATCCGCATCACGGATACGGGTCCCGGAATGTCCCGGGAGGTGCTGAAACAGGTGGGCACGCCCCTTTTCAGTACGCGCGCGTTTGGCGTGGGACTGGGCGTGCCCGTGGTTCAAGAGACGGTTCGGGGCCACGGCGGGGAGCTCTCTTTTGAAAGCGAGGCCGGTAAAGGTACGACGGTCATCATCGAACTCCCGCTCCTGGCGGGGTGATGGGGCCTCCCCTCAGAAGCTGATGGGCGTGATTGGGGCGTCGCCTTCGCGGGCGATCATGCGATCACAGAGCTGCCAGCAGTACCACTGCATCCGGGGGATATGGAATGGGCCCTTCCAGATGTTTCCCTTGAGGGGCACGGAAATCCGACCGTCGCGGTGGAGGTAGCCGAACCACTCGCCATACTCGGGATCGGGGAAGAGGCTGTGGGTCCAATCGTGAATCAGGGTATGCCATTCGGCATATTTCGCGTCGCCGGTGAGGGCATAGGCCAGAAGGGTGGCGATGATGGTCTCGTTCTGCGGCCACCAGAACTTCATGTCCTGCCAGTATTCCTGCACAGGAAGGCCCTTGAGGTCGCGGAAGTAAAGGATGCCGCCGTATTCCTGATCCCAGCCGCGGGCCCAGGTCCAGTCGAGGATCTTGCAGCCGAGCGCCAGGAGCCGTGCGTCGTTGCCGCGCTGCCAGGCTTCATGGAGGATAAACCAGGCCAGCTCGATGGCGTGGCCGGGGTTGAGGAGGCGTCCGTCGAAGTGATCGATGATCTCGCCCTCGGGCCCCACGGTTTCCAGGACGGCCTGGTACTCTTCATTGACGAAGCAGCGCTCGATGATCTCAATGGCCTCGTCGATAAAGGCGTCTGCCTCGCCGAAGCCGATGGCGTCACGGAGAACGCGGCAGGTGTTGATGAGGATGAGGTTGGGCCCGAGACCCTGGCTGGGCCGGGTGGCCAGATCGACCTTGGGGGCGATCCAGCCGGGGGTACGATTGTAATCGACGAAGCGATGGAAGTGATCGATGGCCTCCGCGCGGGCTTCCGGGTCTCCCGAAACGCGCGACCAGGCGGCCAGGGCGATGGCCGCAAAGGATTCGGTGTAGACGTACCGCCGGCGGCGCAGGGGCTTGCCTTCCCGGGTCACCTGGAAATACATGAGGTCGTCTTCGGTGTGGGCGGACTTGTGAATGAAGTTCACCGTCGACTCCGCGGCCGCGATCCACTCCTCGCGAGGCTCCACGGAATGACAGAGCGTCGCCAGAAGCCAGACAAAACGGCCCTGCTGCCACAGGCCCTTGTCCGTATCGATCACGGCGCCATCGCGGTTGAGAGCGGTCATGATACCGCCATGCTCCCGATCAAGTCCGTGGCGCAGCCAGAAAGGCACGATGTCATTCAACAGGCCGTCGCGGTAGGTGGCGGACAATTCGGCAAGACGGGCGGGGCTCAACGCGGTATTGGGGGTGGGCATGGGATTCTCTTCTGTTCGGGGTGCTGACACTGCGGCAAGAGCATAGTTGATCAGAGGGGGCGGTTGCCAGAAAATCACGGCGATGGGAAGGGCGAAAGGCTGGGGGCTGAAGGCTGAAGGCTGAAGGCTGGGGGCTGGGGGCTGGGGGCTGAAGGCTGAAGGCTGAAGGCTGAAGGCTGAAGGCTGGGGCTGGGGGCTGGGGGCTGAAGGCTGAAGGCTGAAGGCTGAAGGCTGGAGGCTGGAGGCTGGAGGCTGGAGGCTGGAGGCTGGAGGCTGGAGGCTGGAGGCTGGAGGCTGGAGGCTGGAGGCTGGAGGCTGAAGGCTGGAGGATGGAGGATGGAGGCTGGAGGCTGGAGGCTGGAGGCTGGAGGATGAAAATGGGTCGTATGAGTCAGTATGAAAACTGCGTTCCCATACGACCCATACGACCCATACGACCCATCGCGCGTCCGCGGCCCGTCGTATGTCCCAGAGCCCTACTTCCCGTAGTAGTTTTTTACAATCGCCAGCACGTCTGCGCGATCTTTCCACGGCTTCACGACGAGGCGCGCTTTCATGCCGTAGGCCTGACCCACCACGGGATTGGGCACGATCAACTGCACGTCCCAGGCGGGATTGGTATCGGTCTTGTCCGGGGTATCGCCACCGCCCGAGGGCGAGTGAGACAGGCGGATCAGGCCGCCGTCGCCGGCTTCATACATGAAGATCAACACCTGGTCGTGAAACCGGCCATAGTAGAAGGGCATGGCGTAGCGCAGGGGCGAGGTGCTCATGAAGAGGTTTGTCGTGCTCTCGGGCCCTTCCATGGGGAGATCGTCGCCCGCCCCGCGCACGGTACTGTGGAGCCCGTGGCGCTGGGTGCAGTATTGGACCCATTGGGGGGCGTCGAGGGAGGAGCCCGCTTCGAGGAAGTAGATGCTCTTGTCTTCCGGCGCATTAATGTAGGAGGCCCAGAAGACGCCGAGGAAACCGCCCACGAAGTGGTCGCGCTTCGGCGTGCAGGTGAAATCGAGGTCGATGTGGCCTTCCGGCGCGACGGTGAAGCGGGTGGTGCTTTCGACGCCCCAGTAGGGAGTCTCGGGTTGAAATAGCTCGGAGCTATGCTCGTCGATCTGCTTGAAGGTCATGGGGGCGATACGCGGCTCGAAGAAGACGTTGTTGTCTTTGTTGATGCCGGGCCGCATGTCGAAGTAGTGCTCGAGGTTGAGTCCGGCGTAGTCCGGCACGAAGGGCGACACCTTCAACTTCGGAGTCGTGAGGCTGTAGATGCCGTTGTAACGGGCCTTGTGCTCCCCCAGCGCGGAATTGTCGCCGATGACGATCGAGAGTTTGCGGGATTCGTAGAGGTGGAAGTTGGTGCCTTCCACGCCGTCGGCACCGAGGACTGCGAGGAGTGTGGCGAGCAGGATTGGATTCATGACAGCCTCCTTTTGACGGCGGAAGAATGGGTCTTATGGGTCTTATGGGTCGTATAGGTCTTATGGGTCTTATGAAACTACCGAGGGCCATGGGATCCATAAGGCCCATATAAAAAACGCGCCCGGCGACGGGCCGGGCGCGTTGCAAGATCGCACGAACGCCGAGGGCCTAGCCCTTGTAGACTTCGTCCACGGCCTTCTGGAAATTCGCGATCCCGATGGCCATGTCCGGGCCGGGATTGTCCGGGGTGTTCTCATACTCGATCATAAGCGGGCCCTTGAACTTGATCGCCTTGAGGGCCTTGACGACCTCCACGAGGTTGATGTCGCCTTCGCCGAGGATTTTCTCTTCGCCACCGTGGACCCAGTCCTTCAGGTGGAGGGAGTGGACGCGGTCGCCCAGGGCGGCGATCACTTCGTGGGGCTTCTCGCCCGTACGAATCACGTGCCCGGTATCGACGCAGGCGCCGATGAGCTTGCTGTGATCCTTGATAGCGTCCAGGGTCATCTGCACGCCGTCATAGCGCGCGCCGGGACCGTGATTGTGAATGGCGATCTTCACGCCGTATTCCTCGGTGAGCTTGTCGAGGTTGTCGAAGGAGTTCGCTTCGGGGTTGGCGGTGATGATCTTGATGCCGAGGGCCTTGGCAAAGTCGAACTTTGCGCGGTTCTTGGCTTCGTCCGCGCCGAACTCTTCCACGCCGTAGCAGAGCACATTGACGCCCTGCTCCTTGATCAGCGCCTTGACCGCTTCGAGGCCGGGATCATTGGCATCGCAGGGAAAATGGGCGGCGCAGAATTCAATGTTGGTCAGGCCGATCTTCTTGGCTTCCGCGATCGCACCGGCGGTATCGAAATTGCGGAAGCTGTAGCTCTGGGTGCCCAGGCGCCAGGCGGGTCCGGGGGCGGCGACGGCCTTGCCCGCGAACGCGGCCACGGCGGGGATGGCGGCCAACTGGCCGATAAACAGTCTTCTGGATTTATTCATTGCTTGCCTCTCCATTGTGAGCAATTAAAAGATTAGAGTTCCTTGATCCGCACGTTGCGAAACGCCACAAAATGATTGTGATCCTGCAGGCCGATGAAGCCGTCCTTCAGCCGATACTTCAGTTCTTCCACGGTGTCCATATTGAAATCGTGGACCACCGTGCCGTTCAGCGTGGCCTTGATGTGGCTGCCGTTTAGCACGATTTCGAGCGTGTTCCACGTCATCGGCGGGTTGGTCGCATTCACCTTCGGCGGGACCACCAGATAAATGGCGCCGGTCATGTCGTCGCCCACGGGCGCGCCCACATCGCCGTGGATCTGGAATTCCATGCCGATCTTGGACTGGCGCGCGGCGCGGGGTGCGCGCAGGAAGACGCCGCTGTTACCGCCTTCCGCGATCTTATAGTCGAGGCGCAGGATGAAGTTGTCGTAGCGGTTGCGCGTGAGTATGGCCTTGCCGCCCTGCTCTTTGAACTCGAAGTCGCCCTCGGCATTGACGATGAAGCTGTTTTTCTCGAAGGGATACCACCAGCCGGCAAAATCCTTGCCGTTGTTGAGGGCGACGAAGCCCTCGTTGCGCTCGGCCTCGGAAAGACGCGAATTATCGGGTTCCCAGGGGGCTTTCTGCACGTCGTTGGTCAGGGCAGCCTCCACCGCATCATAGTCGGCCTTCTCGCAGCCCATGAGAAAGTGGGTGTTCACATCCATGCTGGCGTTGGGCGTGCCGACGACCAGGGTCGGCTTCGCGCAGGGTTCCGCCGGAGTCTCCGTCACGACTTTGACGTGGCCCGCCGTGGGCGATGCCACCGCGAGATTCGGCGCCAGGGCGCGAAACTCCGCCGCCCACTTGTCCGCATCGGGACCGTCGAAGTAGTAGAGCGCCCGACGCTCACCGGCGAGGGCCGCCGCCGCCGTCTTCACGGCGTTGGCGCAGAATGCCGGGTCGTTGTTGCCACCCAGCACCCGCACCACCAGGGACATATGCTGTTCCTTCGTGCGATGGCCCAGCAGGCCGACGGTCACCACGCTTTCGGGCGACAGGAAGGTGCCTTCGGGGTTGAAGCCGGGCAGATCGGCGCAGACGGCGTTGCCGCCCACGTAGGCGATGGCCGCCAGAACCGGCGCGGTATCGGCCAGGACATCCTTCTTGGTGATCAGGTCGGGCGCCATGATGGCCCGGACCTTCACTTCGCGATTGTCCCGCGTGAGAATACCGTTCTGAATGTGGATGTCTTCGTTGCCCGGCTGTGCCTGGGCGGGGCCCGCCAGCGCGCCGAGCGCGACAACGGCGGCCAGCGCGAGGGCCTTGAATGGGGTATGATGCATGGGTCGCTTCCTTCCTCGGTGAAAACCATGAAAGCGATACTCTACCAAAAAAGGCGATGGATCAACCAAACTTATTTGACCGATGACCGCGCGCTGCTATACTGGCAATGCGGGCAATCCATAGGACGGATTTGACGGATAGGACGGATGTGGAGAATCGGTCGTATCCGTCCTATTCGTCCTGTAGATATCGAGGACACCTTGCCATTCTTCGCCCTGCACAAAAACACTTCCCGACTAAATATCGCGCACCAGGCGTGCGGGACCGTCCCGCGGTTCTAAAAACGTGGGACTGTCCTGTCCGGGGTGGCATCCCTCGGTACGGGTGGTGAATACAGTTGCCAGTCTTTCTTGCGGAAGACGTTCACTTTTCAGGACGGTCCCACTCTCGACTGGAATCACTGAACCTATATTTAGTATTCTTTCCCCGGTCTGGCCTTCCTTCCCGCGGTTGCGGCGCGCGCGGTTGGCCGGTATGCTATGGGGCTTGTCATGCACCGCCCTTGCCGGGCGAAAAGGTAGTAATCGCCATGCCTCCGAAACAATCCGGGCCGACCCACGTGATCTCCATCAAGGGTGCCCGCGAACATAATCTTAAGGACATCAACCTCGACATCCCCCGGGACAAACTGGTGGTCATCACCGGCCTGAGCGGTTCGGGAAAGTCGAGCCTGGCCTTCGACACACTCTATGCGGAGGGACAGCGGCGTTACGTTGAGAGCCTCTCGGCCTATGCGCGACAGTTCCTCGATCAAATGGACAAGCCCGATGTGGATCACATCGAAGGGCTGAGTCCCGCCATCTCCATCGAGCAAAAGACGACGCACCGCAACCCGCGCTCGACCGTGGGCACGGTGACGGAGATCTACGACTACCTGCGCCTGCTCTTTGCGCGCATCGGCACGCCCCACTGCCACCAGTGCGGCAAGGTCATCGTGTCGCAGACGCCCCAGAGCATTGTGGACTCGATCCTGGCATTGCCGGAGTCGACCAAGGTGCAATTGCTCGCGCCCATCATCCGCCAGCGCAAGGGCACCTACCAGAAGGTCTTCGACGATGTGAAGCACCAGGGCTTCACGCGCATCCGCGTGGACGGCGCGTTCCACAACGTCGACGACGACATCGAGATGGAGCGCTATGTGAAGCACGACATCGATGTGGTGGTGGATCGCGTGGTGGTGAAGGAGGGCGTGCAAAAACGCCTGACCGATTCGGTGGAGACCTGCCTGAAGCTGGGCAAGGGCCTCATGCGCGTGTGGTCCCAGTTGCCCGACGGACAGGAAAAGGAGATCCTCCAGAGCGAGCACCTGGCCTGCGTGGAGTGCGGCATCGCCTCGGAAGAGCTGGAGCCCCGCGCCTTTTCCTTCAACAACCCCCACGGCGCCTGCCCCCATTGCACGGGCCTCGGCTCGGTGATGGAAGTAGACCCCGAGCTGGTCATCCCCGATCCCTCCCTGAGCATCGACGACGGCGCGGTGCGCCCGTGGAGCATGCACAAGGTGATGGACGGCATGTACCGCATGGCGCTGGAGTCGGTGTGCAAGCATTATAAGGTGAGCACCCGCACGCCTTGGCGCGACCTGTCGGATCGCTTCAAGCAGATCGTGCTCTATGGGTCCGGCCTCGAAGAAGTTAAATTTGCCTACAACAGCGCCAAGAGCACCTACGAGACCTCCCGGCCCTTCGAGGGCGTCATTCCCAATCTCGAACGCCGCCACCGCGACACGGAATCCAACCGCGCGCGGGAAGTCATCGGCGAATTCATGGGGGGACGGCCCTGTCCCCAGTGCAAGGGCGCGCGATTGCGGCCCGAGTCCATGGCGGTGAAAGTGGACAACCGCAATATCATCGACGTGACCGCCATGTCCATCGGCGAAGCGCTGGAGTATATGAAAAGCCTCAAGCTGGACAAATCGCAGAAGGTCATCGCGGAGCGCATCCTGAAAGAAATTCGCGAGCGCCTGGGCTTCCTTTCCAGCGTGGGCCTGAATTATCTGTCCCTCGATCGCCAGGCAGGCAGCCTTTCCGGGGGCGAGTCCCAGCGCATTCGGCTGGCCACCCAGATCGGCTCGGGCCTGGTGGGCGTGGTGTATATTCTCGACGAACCGAGTATCGGCCTGCACCAGCGCGACAATGAAAAGCTCATCGCCACGCTGGAACGCCTGCGCAATCTGGGCAATACCGTGATTGTGGTGGAGCACGACGAAGACACCATCCGCACGGCGGATTTCGTGGTAGACATGGGCCCGGGCGCGGGCGTCCACGGCGGGCGCGTGGTGGCGCAGGGCACCCCAAAGGAAATCATGGCGTCGCCCAAGTCCCTCACGGGGCAATACCTCACCGGCAAGCTGAAAATCCACTGCCCCGAAGGGCCGCGCAAGGGCAACGGCAAATTCATCTCGATCCGGGGTGCGGAGCACAACAACCTGAAAAAGGTTAACGTGGATATTCCCCTGGGCCTCTTTGTTTGCATCACGGGAGTATCGGGCTCGGGCAAATCCAGCCTGATCAACGAAACCCTCTATCCGGCGGTGGCCCGGGCGCTCCACGGCGGCACGAAAGAAAAGCCGGGCAAGCACAAGAGCATCGAGGGCCTGGAGCATATCGACAAGATCATCGATATCGACCAGTCGCCCATCGGGCGTACGCCCCGCTCCAACCCCGCGACCTACACGGGCATGTTCGGCGCGATCCGCGATCTATTCACCTATGTGCCCGAAGCGAAAGCCCGAGGCTACAAGCCGGGCCGCTTCAGTTTCAACGTGAAGGGCGGCCGTTGCGAGGCCTGCGAGGGCAACGGCCTCATCACCATCGAGATGCACTTCCTTCCCGATGTGTATGTGCCCTGCGATACCTGCCACGGCCACCGTTATAACCGAGACACCCTGGAGATTCGTTACAAGGGCAAGAATATCGCCGAAGTGCTGGAAATGACGGTGGAGGATGCCTGCACCTTCTTCCGAAACATACCGGCGATTTACCGGCCCGTGCAGACGCTGATGGATGTGGGCCTGGGCTACATCACCCTGGGCCAGGCAGCCACGACCCTCTCCGGCGGCGAGGCCCAGCGCGTGAAGCTGGCCACGGAGCTCGCCAAGCGTCAGACGGGCCGCACCTTGTATATATTGGACGAGCCCACCACAGGCCTCCACGCGGCGGACGTGGACAAGCTTCTCCAGGTGCTCCACCGCCTGACCGACCACGGCAATACGGTGGTGGTCATTGAGCACAATCTGGATGTCATCCGCACGGCGGACTGGATTATCGACATCGGGCCCGAGGGCGGCGATGCGGGCGGCAAGGTTATCGCCACGGGCACACCCGCGAAGATCGCGGCAAACAAGGCTAGCCACACGGGCCGGTTTTTGAAGGACAAGGTGTAGTGGCGATGGAAAGTGATGCAGGGTGCCACCTGTACGCGCGGGAGCCCTGGCGACCAAGTTTACGGGTGTAACTTCGCGGAAGCGGACTTGAATGAAACCCCATGATTTCAACGCGAAATGCTTGATGTAAATCAAGGATCTTGCCACTTGCGTATAGTCCCTGCACCCGGGGTTAACCTTCGAATTACCGGGAAATGCCCTTAGTCTGGCGGTCCCCCTACTCCCCATCCCGCTTGCGGTTGCTGGAATGGAGCCCCACGGTGACCCAGGCGATCCGGGCGAGGGTCCGCACGGGAAGGGCCGGGTCGATCAGTTCATCCAGCGCGCTGCGCAACGGTTTGCGATCAAAGACCACCCAGTAGTTCGCCAATGCCGCGACCAGCCCGCCGAATCCCGCGAGGGAAAAGGCGATTCGATAACCGGTCAGGTTCAGGTGCTCGATAATGTAACCCGCGAAAATGGGTGTGAGTCCAAGCGAGAGCGCGGTGCCGAGGATCCAGATGTTGGTGTAGCCCACCTTGTGGTGCTCATCGACGACTTGAATCATGTGTTTGTGGGTCAGGGTCCAGTAGGCCAGATTCAATACGCACGACGCCACGAATACGGGGGGCAACAGCCAGGCGGTCCAGGGAGCGCCGGGCGGGAGCAACAGAAAGGTAAGCGCCGCGCAGGAGTGGCCCACCATCGCCAGCACGGCGGCGTGCCCCGTCCCGTTTTGTTCCGCGAAACGCCCCCAGAAGTGGATCGTCGAAAGCACGCCGAGATTTCCAGCGGACAATACCAGCATGATGCGCAGATCGGTGAAATGGAGCGCATCGCGCATGTACAGCACGGCGCTGGCGTTGATCCAGGCCAGGCACGAGTAGCAGAGGCCGGTGGTAAACACGAAACGGATATAGGGACGATCCCGCCAGGCGGCGCGATAGGAGATGAAGCTGCTTTGGGGAAACTCCGGATTATAGGTGGCGCGGCCACCGGGCACGCGGGAGAGCCAAAGCGCGCTCATCAGCCCCGCGGCGATACCGAAGGCATAGATCACCATGAAATGGGGGACGCCCGGTTCCCGACCGAGGATGGCGGCCTGGGAAAGGGTCACCACCACGATGCAAAACTGGGCCAAAGCCGTTTCCGTGCTGAAAAAGGTGTTCTGCTCCTTTTCCGGCACGACTTCGTGGAGCCAGGGAAACCAGCCCCCCACCCCCGCCGCGCGCACGAGACAGAAGCTCAGCACGGCGGTTAACAGGAGAATCCAGGAAGATCGCGCGCCGTGGTTATGCAACATCCACGGAATAAAGAAAACCAGTGACGCGGCCAGATTCCGCCCTATCCACGTCACAATCATCAAACGCTTCGGACCGAAGCGGGTGACCAGGGGTATCGTGGCCATTACCAGCAGCATGGACAGGGGCATGAAGGAAAGGAGAAAACCAATCCAGGACGCGGGCATATCAATGGTTCGGCCAAAGAGCACCACCACCGGCCCCACCAGGGAAAACCAGGAGAAGACGTTGAACGTGCTGAAGACCAGGAAGCGCTGGGGCGCCTGGCTAAGCTTTCGGAAGTCGTTGATAAGGGGAAAGGGCATTGGGAGGATGAAAAATGAAGGATGAAAAATGAAGGATGAAAAATGAAGGATGAAGGATGAAAACGGGTCTCATGCACCCTTTGGGTTTTATGGGTCGGTATGAGGCGCCATACGACCCATACGACCCATACGACCCATACGACCCATACGACCCATAAGACCCATTACCCAGCCTTTCGGGTGTGCTCGTCATGCACCACGGCCCGGCGGTTGCTGCTATGCAGTCCCACGGTCACCCAGGCGATACGCCCGACGGTCCGCAGGGGAAGCATGGGGTTGACAAGCTCATCGAGGGCGTGACGGAGGGGGCGGCGGTTGTGCACGACCCAGAAGTTGGCCAGACCCGCGAGTATTCCCCCGAAGCCGGAAATGGCGAAGGCGGCGCGGAAGCCCAGCATACCGTAGTGCTCAATGATATAGCCGGTGATGACGGGCGTGACGCCCATGGCGAGGGCCGTGCCCACGATCCACAGGTTGGTGTAGCCGACCTTGTGCTCTTTGTCCACCAGGCTGATCATGTAGCGATGGTTGATGGTCCAGTAGGCCGCGCCCAGTAGGGTGGTGCAGACCAGCGTGGGCGGCAGGAGCCAGGCGGACCACGGAGCACCCGGGGGAAGAAAGAGGTAGGCAATTGCGCCGAAGGAGTGACCCAGCATGGCAAGCAGCCCGGCATAACCCGAGCCGCTGTGCTCCGCGAAGCGACCCCAGAAGGCGATGGTGAGCAGCACACCGAAATTGCCCGCCGCCAGAAAGATCATGATGTTCATATCGGTGAAATGCATGGCATCGCGCATGTAGAGCACAATGCTCGTGTTGATCCAGGCGAAGCCGGAAAAGCATGTGACCGTGGTGAAGACGAAGAGCAGGTAGCCCTTGTCCTTCAGGGCGGCGGTGTAGGCCTCAATGCTTCCGCTGCCTTTGATCGGGGTATGCTTTTGCTCGGTGACGGGGATACGCTTCAGCCACAATGCGCTGAGCACACCGCACGTAATTCCAAATCCGTTGATGAATAAAAAGCGGCCGATGGTGGGGTCGCTGCCGAGAATGAAGGCCTGGACCAGGGTGGCGGTGACGGTGCACCCCTGAAGCAGGGCCATTTCCGTGCTGAAAAAGGCGCCCTGCTCCCCTTTCGGCACCACATCGTGGATCAGGGGGAACCAGCCGCCGATGCCCGTGGCGCGGACCAGGCAGAAGCCGAGGACCGCGGCGAGCATGACGCACCAGCCCACGTGAGGCCCGTAGGCCTTGAGAAACCAGGGCACGAGAAAAAGCAGCGAGGCCGCCACGCTCTGGAGCGACCAGGTAATAAGCAACAGGCGCTTCGATCCGAGTTTCAGCACCAGCGGTATGGTGACGATGACGAGCAGGGTGGCCAACTGAAGGAAGGAATTGAGGACGCCAATCCAGGATGCGGGCATCTCGATGTGACGGGCAAAGAGCACCATCACCGGGCCACCAATGGAAAACCAGGTGAACAGATTCAAGGCGCTGAATACGAGGAACTGGCGCGGTGGCTGGCTGAGCTTCTGAAATTCACTGAGCACCGGTACTCCCACCGGGAATCCTCCATACTTCGACTGTCGAGGGCGGGCGCTGAAAAGACGGAGCGCCCTGCCGAATGTGGACGCCCGGTGGGATTATAGCAGATCGGAGGAAGCCTGCGTGAAGAGAACAAAGAATAAGTCTTACAGGTCGTGAAGGTCACGATGAGATCAGCCGCCAGACACCCCTGCGACCTTACGACCCACGACCCACGACCCACGACCCGCGACCCGCGACCCGCGACCCGCGACCCGCGACCCGCGACCCACGACCCACGACCCACGACCCACGACCCACGACCCACGACCCACGACCCACGACCCAC
>JAEUWI010000067.1 GCA_016791475.1 Candidatus Hydrogenedentota bacterium | reverse complement strand
TCACCTTCACCTTCACCTTCACCTTCACCTTCACCTTCACCTTCACCTTCACCTTCACCTTCACCTTCACCTTCACCACCCTCTTCAAACACCGCCGTCACCGCCTTGTCTCCGTTCATCGGCATGATCAGCGGGTTGTCTTCCACCATCTCCGCAGGGACGTTGCCCTCCCAGCGGACGAAGCCCCAGCCTTCGCCGGGGGTGGCGGTGACGGTGCCCGGGGTTCCCTCGATGTATTCGGCTACCGGCGGGTCCACGGTACAGCCCGTGCAGCCCTCGGCGGCCACATCGGCGGTGAGGGTGTAGATGATTTCGTCGTCGTAGCCGATGATCTGCAGGCTCTGCTCGATGGTGACGTTGACCGGGTTGCTGGTGCTGGTGCCGGGGCCCCATGCGGGGGTGGAGAAGGAATCGGGCAGGCCCGCCCAGTGGTGGAACTGGTGGCCGTTCTGGCGGTCGAAGAAGAAGCTCTGGGATGCGCCGTGGTCGTAGGTCCCGCCTTCGGGCTCGATGACGCCCTGCTCGATCACCTCGGTGGTCACGGTATGCACCTGGATGAAGGTGGCGGTGACGGTCTTATCGCCGCTCATGGTGACCGTCGTGCTCGGGTTGGTCCCGGAGGCGGCACCGCTCCACTGCTTGAAGCGCCAGCCCGCCTGCGGCGGATCTGCGACCACTTCGGGCGTGGCCACGAGATTCACCACGGAATCCTTGTCGTGGAGCGTCTCGCCCACGGCGGGGGACACCGAGCCGCCCTCCGCCGGGAGATTGCCGATGAGCTCCTTCACCATCGTCAGCGTCACCTGCTCGACGAACACCGCCGTAATCGTCCGCGCCTGGTCCATAGGCAGGTCCAGCGAGGGGTCGCCGCCATCCGCGCCGTCGAGGTTGCCCTCCCAATGGCTCCAGCGCCAGCCCGACGCCGGGGTGGCGGTGAAGGTCTTCGTCCCGCCCATGGGTCGAAGATTCGCCGAGGCGAAATAGACCCCCGTGCCGGGAGAAACCGTGCCCTGGCCGTTCTTGTTGACCGTGATCTTCACGCCCGCAATGAAGTTCGCCGTGACGGATTTGTTGGTGTCCATGGTGAAGCTGTGTGTTGGTGCGAATGCCACATCTGCCATTGCAATACCCCTTCCCCAGCCCCTTTGCTGGACGGCCACCGGGCCGCTGACTCAGGATAGCAGGGGGCGGTCGTTCCGTCAATAGGGACATGGAGTCTTTGGGGCGCGTAGGCGACGCTGCGTTACATCCCTTGGGACAGGCCCGCGCGCGGACGAACACTTTGACCCGTTGGAGACACGGACGGACACCTCAGCCACCCCCACCCGCCCAGGGGCCCCGGCGCGGGTCCGTCCCCAGGGCCCGCTCCACCGCGAGGACCTGGGAAAGACTCGGGGGGCAATGCGGGGTGATCCGAGTTTTCCTGGTGATGCCGATGGAGTCCGCCTTCACACCTGAATACAGGTGGCTGCCTCTACTTCTTCGTGCGTTGAATCCCGTTGGACCAGGGAGTGCACGAAGGCACCGAGAAGATAAGTGGGAGAGGAATTGGAAAGACTTTTTCGGTTCATCCGGTTTGAGCGTACATTCTCGTTCGGACTGGAAATACTCTCGGAATTCTTTGCTTCTTTGCGAGTCAGGGAGTTGCATCAAGAGCAAGTCACCACGCGTGATTGGATTTCATTTTCACTCTTTGCCCCGGAGGGGCAGCGGAACTTAGTTCGCCGCGGCGAATGGAGCCTAAGCGGAACCCTGGGATCTGGAATATCCATAGTCTAAAACCCCCGGAGGGGGTGACGTAGATTTTGGCAAAGCGAAGTATTCTCGTTACTTGGCGCGGCTCTTTGAAAGTGTCCCAATCGCATGTATCATTATTCCTCTTGCGTGGTTTCCGTCGCCCCCTTCGGGGGCTGGAGTGCGCTTTCAATCGAGATCCCAGGGTTCCGCTCGTACCTCGCTCCACCCTGGGCTAAGTTCCGCGGCCCCTCCGGGGCCAACGCATTCGTCAAGCAAGTACTTTCAAATCCTTGCGGAGCTGGCCACAAAGGAGAACGTACGCTCAAACCGGATGAACCACTTTTTTTCGAATGTACGCGTATCATGACTCGGTGCCGGTGCAATCAGTAACCACCGGCAGAACCGGTGGTATGAAGAAGGTCCCTGAAAGGGGCCGGTTAGTCCAGGTAAACGTTTCGCTCGCCAAGGTCTATGGGGTTCATCCGGGTGAAGCACGCGACTCGATTTCTGGCCTGCTACTCAGGACCGCAATGTTACCTATCCGCGAAGCGGATGGCAGATTCGCGTCGTGTTGCTCTGCCATCCGCTTCGCGGATTCAAACGAATTGCGGATCGTCAACCCGGGGCTTACGCCCCGGGCTACTGACTGCCGCTCCTGCGGAGCTGATACTGCGGAACCCGTCCCGATTCATGTCCCACGCATTGTCACAGCGACCAATGTAAAGGCGGAACGGCGGAGCCTGTTGAATTCTCACCGGCAGAGCCGGTGGATTAGCTTGGATTTAATCCTCCCCTTTTTCTCCGCGCCTCCGTGTCGCCGTGGTCCAAATCTCCCCAACCCTTCGCCGCGACGTCCTCGTTCACTGGATCGGGTACAGAAAAACATTCCATGTCTTTGCGTGCTGCTTCCCGTCGGCGAGTTGCTGGATGCCTTGGGGCTGGGCGCCTTTTTCGCCGGTGATGAGGTATCGGATGTTGTGCTCTTTCACGAACTGGGCGAGGGCCTCGGCATCGGCGGCGGTGGTTTCGCTGAGGAAGTAGACGGGCCGACGTCCGATGGGCTGGCAGAGGGTGCCGAGGATGGACTGGCGTCGGGTGATGAGCTTATAGAGCGCCACGGGGGCCCCGGGCTCGGCGAGCATGCGGGCGTAGGGGCTGTCGTCTGCGGGCTTCCAATAGGTGGTGCCATCGGTGGGCTTCCAGAAGGGCGGCTTGGCGTCGGCAACGGTGGTGAAGGCCACGCCGGCTTCGTAGAAGAAAACCGCGCAGCAGGCGAGGGTCCAGCACCATTTCAGCATGGAGAGGCCGGGGCGCTTCATGGGGCGAGATGCGCAGTAGATGAAGGCGGGCAGGCCGATGGCGAAGATCCAGACGGTGTAGCGGGCCCACCAGTTGTTGGGCGTGGTGAGGAACAGGAGCGCGACAAAAGTGAAGAGGTAGAGGTAGAGTCCGTCACGATCTCCCCCACTTCGTTTCCGCACGTATCGAAGCAGGGCGCTGGTCGCCAGGGCGATCGACGCGGGGAGCGCGCCGAGTAGCCATAGGAAGCTGAGGCCGCCGAAGCGGGAGGCGTATTCACCGAGGGCGCCGTGCCATCGCTTCATGCTCTGGCCCTGGAGCCAGGTGTGGCCGACTTGTTTCCAGGCGGGCCAGTCGCGCATCTCGGGCGGGGTCTGGCCGCGGGTGTTGACGATTTTCTCGAAGGGTTCGCCGGGGAAGATCTCCACGCCGCCGAGGGTGATCCCGATGGGATAGACGGGGCTGCCGCCGATGACCCAGTTGCGGATATTCCAGTAGCCGCAGGTGAGGAGGGCGGCGAGGATGATCAGGGACAGCCCTGATACGGTCACGCGATTGTGGCGACGCTCACGAGATTTGAGACTGCGCAGGGCGAGCAAAAGATTCCCGGCGATGAAGAGGCCGGCGATCATGGCGACGAGGGGGCCGTTGCCTTTGATGCCGACGATGAGTCCGAGGGCAATGCCGATAGCTGCGCTTAGGGCGGGTGAAATCCTGTAGTCGTGCCATAGAATTTCGTCGTCGAGCGGGTTAGAGTGCGAGGAGGGCTCCTGTTCCGATTCATTTAAGCTACCGTGTAGCGGTACTTTTTCGCTGGGATCATTTTGTCCGGGAGGGCAAAGGGAAAGGGCAGAGTCCGATTCGATCAATTGGAATAAACGCGGCTCGGCGCACTCTAATCCGACCTCGCGGACTGTCGACGAGATAGTGTGGCACGAAATCGATCGGCGACTCTCTCCGGGCCCGGGGGGAATTCTTGCAAACATTTCATGCAGCAGCACCATCAAAGCGAGCAATCCAACGACGCAAGCGGCGAAGGAGGAGTCCACGTAGGTGGTGTGAACCTGCGCGATGTTCACGGGGAGGAGCAGGTAGAGCAGCGCGCCGAAAGCGCTCCAGTTCGCTTCCGCGCCGAGGAGGCTGCTGACGATATAGACGCCAAACGCGCCGAGGGGCAGATAGAGCACGCTGGCGCCGTTGATGGCGCTGTCGCCCAGAAGACGCGCCAGCCAGAAGCTGGTCACCTCGTGGGCGTTGGGGTAGCCGTTCATGTAGTCCAGCGCCAGTGTTGCCCATGCGGCGGGCGGATCGGCGGTCACCCAGTGAACGTAACCTTTCGCGGCCCAGAAGTGGATGACGGGGATGTGGTACCAGTTGCCGTCGAAGGAGGGATCGATCTTGATCCAGGCCAGGACGAAGTAGACACCGAGGATGAGGGCTCCCAGGAGTGCGAATGCGCGGGCGGGCCAGGAGGGGGCGCCAGCGTGTGCTGCGGGTGCGAAGTGAAAGGCGGCCGACGCCGCGGCCACGGCGAGCAGGCCGAAGAACCACGCGAGGAGACCGGAAAGGGGAATCTGAACGAGGCCCGTGCCGATGACGAGGACCTGCAGGACCCCGTGAAATACGAGCAGGGCAATCAGCGCGCGCGGGGCGATTTCTCGACGCGACATGCTATCGGTCACTACCTTTACCGGATGACGCTGCGCTACCAATTAAAGACTCCGGGGTGCCACTCGTACACGCGGGAGCCCAAGCGACCGAGTTTACGGGTGCGGTGTCGCGGTATAGTATCGGACACCTCGATGCCGAGTACAACGTGGAGAAGTCTGGTGACCCGCTAGGGATGAAGCCCCTTCACCCGTAAGCTCCCCCGCTGCGCTCCTCCGCGTACGGGTGGCACCCCGGGGACACTGCTCAGGGGTACTGATTTCTTCCCGTCTAACGCGAGTTCGACCCCTGGGTCAGCCGTTCAGTACCGCGTAGACTTCGTCCGGCGTCTGGCAGGCGACGAGGGCATGGAAAAGCTCCCGGTCACGGAGGGAGAGCATGACCTGGGCCAGCAGGCGCAGATACTCCTTGTCCGAACCGGCGGGGGTGGCGAAGAGTACGAGCACATGAACGGGCTTGTTGTCCAGGGTGTCGAAATCGATGCCGCCGGGGGCGATACCGACGCCGAGGGTGGCCTCGGTGATTTCGGGGATGCGCACATGGGGAATGGCGATACCTTCGCCGATGCCGGTGCTCATGATCCCTTCGCGTTCATAGACGGCGCGCCGGAAGGCGGCGATATCTTTCACGACGGGATTGGTGCTCACGGCCTCGATCAATGCTTCGAGGGCATCGTGCTTGGTGGAGCCATCGGGCACCACGCAAATCTGTTCTCTGGCTATTTCGATTCCGAATGCGCTCATATGCACTACTAATCGGCGGGCAGCTTCAACCACGCGCACGAACTCCTTTGCGGTGTTTTAGAATGTGAATACGGGAAGGCGTTCCCGCATGCGCGCGAGGGCCTCGTCGAGGCGCGCGTCGGTCACGGTGAGGGAGAAGCGTACAAAGCCCTCGCCGTTGACGCCATAGCCCGCGCCCGGCGCCACGACCACCGCGCAGGTTTCGAGGAGGTGATCGCAGAAGGACGCCGAGGTGAATCCCTGGGGCACGGGCACCCAGAGGTAGAAGGCGCCTTTGGGCGGATCATAGGTCCAGCCGAGGGCGCGAAGGGTTTCGATGATCTTGTTGCGGCGGCGGCCGTAGATCTCGAGCATGACGTCGATGTGGCTGTCGCACTCGTCCAGCGCGGCGATGCCGGCATACTGGATGGCATTGAAAATGCCGGAGTCGGTGTTGGCCTTGGAGGTGGCAATGGCCTTGACGATATCGGGATTGCCGCTCGCCATGCCGATGCGCCAGCCGGTCATGTTGTAGGGCTTGGACAGGGAGTTGAACTCGATGCCCACTTCCTTCGCGCCGGGCGCGCTGAGGAAGCTCAGGCGCGGCACGCCGAAAACGACTTCGCTGTAGGGGTTGTCGTAGCAGACGACGATGTCGTTGCTCTTCGCGAATTCGACCAGTTCGTTCAGGAACTGGGGCGTGGCCACGGCGCCGGTGGGGTTGTTCGGGTAATTGAGGAAGAAGGCGGAGGCTTTCTTCGCCACGTCGGTGGGGATGTTGGCGAAGTTGGGCAGAAAGTTTTCTTCCGACTTCATGGGGACGGCATAGGGCTCGCCGCCGGCAAACCAGATGGCGGGCTTGTAGCCGGGGTAGCCGGGGTCGGTTACGAGGACGGTGTCGCCGGGGTTGATGACGGCCATGCCGAAGTGGTGACAACCTTCCTTCGACCCGATGAGGGCAACGATTTCCTTCGCGGCGTCGAGGTCCACATCATAGCGGCGCTTGTACCAGCGGGCGATGGCGTCGCGGAGTGCCCGCATGCCCCACTCTTCGTCCGTCGGGTAGGGGTGGTTCGCGGGGTCCTGGGCGGCCTTGCAGAGGGCGTCGATAATGGGCTGGGGCGTGGCCTCCACCGGATCGCCGATGGCGAGGCTGATCACGTCGATGCCTTTGGCCTTCGCTTCGTTGATTTTGTTGCGAAGGGTCATGAACAGGTACGGGGGAATCTTCTTCAGCCGGTCGGCGGTCTGCATGTACACTACTTCCTTTGGCAAGGTTGGCTTTTTGATGGATGCATGGCCGGTCGTCTTTTCTCCGCGCCGCCGGAACAGCCATCAAGTGACGTGTGGTTGGCGGGAAAAACGCATCGCAGCCCAAGACCGCTGATCTTACACCCCTGAAAGTCCGGTTTCAAGCTCGCATAAGCCCTAAAGTGCGAAATCTGTGTTTCCGACTGCCGCTGGAGGCCCGGTGCCTCACTTGCCAAAATGGTGTTTTACGGCCTCGACAAAGGCCTCGGCGTAGGCCTGGCGCCAGGCCGGATCGGCGAGGCATTTGCGGTCGTCGGGATTCTGCAGGTTGGCCGTTTCGACCAGGACCTTGGTGGGGACCAGGGTGTGCTTGAGCACGGCGGGCAGCCATCGCTCCGTGCGGCTGCGCTGGATGACGTTGCGGATGGGATCGCTAGTGGTGTGCACTGCGATGGGGGGCTTGTGGGTACGCAGGGTCTGGAGGAGGGTCTCGGCGAAATCACGGGAGACGGCCTCGTCGCGTCGGCGCTCTTCGGGTGTGGTCGAAACGCTGCGATTGCCCTTTTTCGTGTAAGGGGCATAGGCGGGGCCGTCCAGGGCCTTGTCGGAGAGGCGGTGGGCCGCACCGGGGATGTAGACCATGCTGCCGCGCAGCTTGTAATAGAGGGCGTCGCAGTGGATGGAGGCAAAGAGCACGTTGTCGGGCTTGATGCCCCGCTTGAGTTCGGCGCGGTAGATGTCGTTGGCCACGTACCACCGCAGGTTGGCGGATACGCTGGTGTCGGTGGGGCTGTAAGGCGGGTTGGTCAGAACGACTTCGTCGGCATCGTGGGTAAAGCTGCGCGCATCGGAGGTTTTCTCCTTGCTGCTCTGATCGCGCACGGTGAGGTGGACCCGGGCGCGGGTGGTGGATTCGAGGACGTGCTTGATGCGCATGACGAAATCGTAGGTCAGCTCATCTTCCAGGAGCTTTTCGTGGTGAGCGCCCTGATCGCAGCCGCCGTGGCCCGCGTCGAGAATGACGACGACGCCGTCGAGATCCTTCACGGCGCCCCGGGCCGCGCGGAGACGTCGGGCCTCGGCGTTGACGTCGTCGTAGGACTGGCGCAGGGCGCTGCCTTCGGGCTGGAATCGATCGGCGAGCATGTCTCGGGGGATCCGGATTTCCTGATCCACGTGGATTCGGGTGGGATCGGTGATCCCGTTGCGCTTGAGCACTTCCGCGGCGGCCTCCTGGACCGCCTCGACCTCGCGAAAATCGGTGAAGCGGATGATGACCGAGGTGTAGATGGCTTCGCCCTTCTTCATCGCATAGGACGCGTATTCGCCTTTCCCGTCCTTACCGTACTCAAGCTCGCCGGGGGCGAGTTCATAGTCGTCTTCGACGGAAGGGTTCGCCCCCATTTCATCGTCGGCCTCCACGGGTTCGAGCATGACCCCGGTGCGGCCGGGGAGTCCGGCGGTGGGGGTCTTGAAAGCTTCCTTAAGGAGATCGCGGGGAATCAGGAGCACCTGGCCCTTTCGGGGCGTGCCCTTGTAGCCCTGGTTTTCGGGCATGGCCTCGAGCGTCTTGTAGTTGGTGCCGCGCCCGGTGAGCCACTCGGCAAGGTTCCACCAGGATTCCACGCCGGCGGCGCCTTCAAAGGTGACCTGGTGCCACCAGCCGCTCTTGTCGGCATAGTCCTGGGGAAAAATGGTCTCGATAACGCGGCGCTGCACGGCCGGTTTGAGGTCGCGAAAGTGAAGGTAGGCGACCCGGAGTTTGTCATAGTGCACCCAGGCGTTCTCATCGGCGAGGTAGCGCTTGAGGACCTCCGCCTTGGCGTTGCCCCGGGGGAGCTGGCACTCGAGGTAGAGGGTGCGGCCCCCTTTTATCCCGATGGTGGCCCCGGTTTCGAGGGGTTTTCGAACCGCTTCGGCGGCCTGGGCCATGGGGGCAAACAGGGCGAACACGGCGAGGCAAATACAACTAGCGTATAGACTTAGGGGGAGACGTCCGAAGAAGTAGTTTAGGCGTCGTTCCGTTGTCATACCACCTGCCATGCTGAATACCATATATGGGAGTGCTACCGAGAACTACACCATATCTCAGAAAGTTGCCTTTTTGCAACACCATATATGGAAATTCGCCAAGATTCACAAACAATATGCAGGCTGGGGGCGCGCGCAAAAAAATGCCGACCCCGGATTATGCCGGGGTCGGCGATAGGACCGCTCAGCGGTCGAAATACTGGATTACGGCCTCGACAAAGGCCTCGGCGTAGGCCTGGCGCCAGGCCGGGTCGATGAGGTTGGCGCGGTCCTGGGGGTTCTGGACGTTGGCTGTTTCCACGAGGACACGGGTGGGCACGATGGTGTTGCGGATCACGCCGGGGATGTAGCGTGAGGAAGCCGACTGGATGATGATGTCCCGGATGGGCTTTTCGGAGGCGCTGACGGTGATGGGGGGCTGATGCTGGCGCAGGCTCTGGAGGAGACCCTCGGCAAACTTCCGCGCGCGTACTTCGGCATCCTGCCGCTCGGGTGCGGTAATGGTAATGGATTCGAAGCCCTGCGCCTCTTTGTACTGCTGATAGACGGGGTTGTCGAAGGTTTCCACATCACCGCGATGGGCGGCGCCGGGAATGTACACCATGGTGCCGGAAAGCCGCTCCGGCAATGAATCCACGTGAATGGAGGCAAAGAATACGTTTTCTTTCGGCGTGCCAGCCTTCACCTCCTCGCGGAAGAGATGATTGACGAGGAAGGCGCGCATGATGACGGACATGGTGGTGTTGGTCGGGTTGTAGTTGGGCGTCGTAAGGAGCAGTTCATCCTGGTCGTGAAGGAAGCTGCTGGCCGTGCTGGGCTTTCCGTCATGATCGGGATCGAGCACGGTGGTATGAATCCGCGCCCGGGTGGTGCTTTCGAGCCGCTGCTTGATACGGAGGACGATATCGTAGGTAATTTCGTCCTCGAAGACGTCGCCGTGCTCCTTGCCGGGGTCGCCGCCGCCATGACCGGCATCAAGGATGATCACAATGCCTTCCAGGCCGCTGCCGCCTCGGGGCTGGTACGCCGGGGCGAGCATGTCCACGGGGATCCGGATTTCCTGGCCCGGCATGACGCGGCGCGGATCGGTGATAGCGTTTCGATCGAGGACGCGGGCGACTGCGTTGTCCACGGCGGCCTCACCACGCAATTCAGTGAATCGGCCGATCACGTTGACGTGAATGGTCTCGCCCTGTTTCATGTGGTAGGCGGCGTATTCGCCTTCGCTGTCGACGCCGTAACGGAGGTCGCCGATGGTGACGGGTCGGAGGGGTTCTCGACCCGGCCGGGCGGGCGAGGGGGCTTTGAAAACGTCTTTCAGCAGGTCACGGGGAATGAAGAGAATCTGCCCGTTCCGGGGTCTTCCGACGAAATCTTTGTTTTCGGCGATAGGTTCGAGGAAGTTGTAGTTGCGGCCGCGCCCGGTAAGCCAGTCGGCGAGATTCCACCAGGATTCAAAACCGGGCGTATCCTGGTAGGTCACGCGGTGCCACCAGCCGGCTTCGTCGGCGTAGTCGCTGGGAAAGAGGTTCTCGATGACACGGCGCTGGGTTTCGGGCTTCAGCTCGTCGAAGGCGAGATGAAACAGTTTCAGCTTCTGGTAAAATTTTCGTGTACTGTCATCGACGAGATTGCGCTTCAAAAAGTTGGCGCGTGCGGTGCGTTTGGGGAGCTGGCATTCCAGATAGAGGGCGCGCCCTTCATGGGCGATGATCGTGACACCCTCCTCCAGCGGACGGCGGATGGGCTCGGCGGCCTGTGCCATCGGCGCGAGGCACAGCAGCACAAACAGGACGGCACTTGCAGCGCAACGGTAAACCAGGGTTTGAAAAAAACAATGTCTGATTGGTCGTTCCGCTGTCATACCACCTGCCATGGGTTGCACTTCAAATAACACTACGGGGCGCAAGGACCATGGCATCGCCGGATGGTCCAGATACTATCCGGGACCGCCGTCGGACTCAGGCGCCGATGGGCGAGTATTCGGGCCCCAGTTCCTTCAGACGATTCGAGATGTAGGTGGCGATCGCTTTCAGGGTTGTGGGATCGGGACTCACAAAGGTGCAGCCCATCTGCACGAGACCATCCACGCTCTGGGATTCCGCGGCGCGGTGAACCACCTTGCAAGTCATTTTTTCACCGGCGAGCTCGGGGATCGGCAAGGCCGCCTCAAGCATATCGTCCACGACAAACTCGCTGTCGGTCAGAACTAGAATGCCGCCGGTGCTGAGATTGACCACGGGCACGTGGATGCGTCGCGGGTGGACATGGCCCTTGAGCTCGGCTTTGAAATCCACGGGAACGCGCCAGGAGCCGCGGTGGTAGTTGCGGACGTAGGCCGGGGGGCGGCGGATCACGAGGAAATCGCCCAAAGCCCGGGGGGCGGTGAGCACTTCGGACTCGAATCGGGTGAAGCCCTCCATGTCGTGGAATTCCAGATCCACCCGCATGCCCTCGATGGGAAAATCGCGAACGGGGAAACTGACTTCGATCGTGGTGTCGGTGACCCGCTGGATGCTGACCAGAAAGCGCTGCCCCATGATGAGAAGGAGGCACCGGTTGCCCGTCGCGAACAGATGGTCCTGTGAATGGGAATCCGCCGAAGCGTTCATGGTTAATCTCCCGGTACCCGTTTCGCCGGCGGAACACCGGCGTGATTGCCAGATTTGGAACACACTGGGGTATTGTATACCGCATGGCGTGTTGTTTGTCTACATTTGGGAAGGAACCGCTCTGGGCAATACCCGCCGTCAGAAATACTCCCCTCGCAGGGTGGCAACGAAGGAGTCCGCAGGGACCGCAGAGTCAGCAGGGACTTCAGGAGGGGAAAATCTGTCGTCCCTGCTGTCTCTGCCGTCCCTGCAAGTCGGAGCGATACCCGTCCCCGAAGGGAGATACTTCAGGGCCGCAGACCAATCTATTTGCTTTAACGCTGTCTACCCGGCAATCGCCTGGTAGATGACGGGCCGATAGGCGGGTGGTGGTACGGGCTTTCCCCCCTCGGTCGCCACGGAGAGCCACAACGATTTCGCGATCTGGAGCTCCCGCAACGCCTCTTCCGGGGTCTCTCCAAATGCGGAGCAATTGGGAAGATCCCGGATGTCGGCGATGTAACCACCATCTTCATCGGAATAGAAGATGTTGATGTGATAGTCGGGCATTACTCTTCCTCCAGTTGAAGATTGTGTTTTTCAACCAGTTTGAGGAACTGACGTATCTGATAGGGCTTCGCCTGCCCTTTGACGTTCTGAATGTTTACGAGCTCGGGAACACCGGGGCATTCAAAAATATGATGGCTTCCCGAAGTTCGCGAAAGTACAAACCCGAATCCTGCAAGCAGATTCACCATCTCCGTGAACTAAATGTTGTTCGGGCCCGCAAGGACCTTCCGTAGTAATTTATGCCGATTCATGGCGTCAACCTACAATAGAATATACCCCTGTGTGTCGTGAATGCGACATGGTATTTCGGAGAATGCATTGTACAACCCCATTTCCTGCCGCTTGCCTATGGTGCTCTAGATGTTCCGTGCACAATCGCAGGAGTTCTTCCGCCGATATCCGCAATCCACTTGTACCGAAAGCCACTGGAGTTCCAATAAGATTCGTGGTGTATCGGCATAGAATTCGACACACCGGATGAAGTCGCGCAATAAATGCGTCTGGACTTTCAAGACAAACCACAAGAAAAGTTTGGTGCTGAAAACTGATGAGGCGAAATCCAGAGATCTCATTCCAGAAAGTCATCCCAATGGGGAACAAGCTTGCATCTTCCAGTATTCCTCGACTGTCGAGTATAAACCCAGGACGGCAACTGAATATCCTGGCCAGCAAAAGCAAACTGCCACCCCCAAAAAACACCAATCCAACCCATCCAACACCGTGAACGATGAGAGCGTTTACTGAATGTGGTATCGATTCGCGCGAAAGTGGATAAGCATAGATCAAAGCTATGTCAGCGGCGACGAGCACCCAACACAAGGCAACCATCAGAAGGGTCTTTGTCTTGCTGAACTGTACGACTATCTCTCTCATGCCAGTGGTATGACCTACGCCAGCAGCGGCGTGATCACATGCCCATGGACATCCGTAAGGCGCATGTCCCTTCCCCCGAAGCGGTAGGTGAGGCGTTCGTGGTCCATGCCGAGCTGGTGGAGAATGGTGGCGTGGATGTCGTGGATGTTGACGATGTTCTCGACGGCGGACATGCCCATTTCGTCGGTCTCGCCGTAGGTCATGCCGCCGCGCAGGCCGCCGCCGGCCATCCAGATGGTGTAGCCGCTGACGTGGTGGTCGCGGCCGTCGTCGCCGCCGGAATGGGGCGTGCGGCCCATTTCGCCGGCCCAGAGGACGAGGGTTTCGTCGAGGAGGCCCCGGGCTTTGAGGTCCATGAGCAGGGCGGCAACGGGCTGGTCGGTGATGCGGGCGTTTTCTTCGTGGCGCAGTTTGAGTTCGCCGTGCTGATCCCAGGGGGCGTTGTTGTTGTGGGTGAGAGGGCAGGTGATCTCGATGAAGCGCACGCCGGCCTCGACCATGCGCCGGGCGCGGAGGCATTGCAGCGCGTAGAAGCGATCGAAGTCGTCCTTGCGATCGACGCCGTAGAGGCGAAGGGTGGCCTCGCTTTCGCCGCTGACGTCGCAGAGTTCGGGCACGAGGGTCTGCATGTGGGCGGCGGTCTCGTAGTTGCGGATGGCGGCCTCGATGTCGCTGGAGCCGCCGCGCGCGAGGGCCACGGCGCCATCCTGCTGGGCCAGGAAGGCTAGCTTGGCCTGTTGCAGGGCCTGGGGATCGGCGGGCGAGATGTTATCCACAGGCGTGCCCTTGGCCCGTACGACGGCGGCCTCGTGGGTGGCGGGCAGGAAGGAACTGGCGAAGTTCTGGGAGCCGCCGTTGGGAACCCAGTCGTTGTTGAGCAACACGTAGCCGGGGAGCTGCTCGTTTTCCGTGCCGAGGCCGTAGGACACCCAGGCGCCGAAACTTGGCGCCGCGCCGATGCTGCGGCCGGTATGGAGCAAGAGGTTTTGCGCGCCATGGAGGGGCGTCTCCCCCACTACCGAGCGCACGACGCAGAGTTCGTCGGCCACTTTGGCAACATGTGGAAAGAGGTTGCTCACCCAAAGGCCGGATTCGCCGCGCTGCTTGAAATCCCACAGGCCCTTAAGCCATTTGCGGGAGGGGCTGATGGCCTGGGAGCCTTTGTCGGCCACCCACTCCGCCTGTTGTCCATGGCGCTTGTTCAGCTCGGGCTTGGGATCGAAGGTATCCACATGGGAGACACCGCCGTCCATAAAGAGAAAGATGACGTGCTTCGCACGGGGGGCGAACTGGGGCGCGGGCGCGGCGGCGGACCAGTGGCTGGCGAGTCCCGAGAGGGCCAGCATGCCGAAGCCCATGTTGGTGCGCTTGAGAAAATCGCGCCGGGTAAAGGCCGGGTGGTCGCGACCCGGACAGAGGGGATTCACGGAGTGGCGTATTGGGCTGTTATGGTTTGCCATGGAATTGACCTCGAACTTGGAATAGCACGATAAGGGAATAGACACCCTCGATTGATGCAGGGACAACAGGAACTTCAGGGACGACAGGAATCTGATTTCCCTGCTGTCTTTGCAAGGCCTCGGCAATCAAACTTGTGCAACTTCGTTGCACATACGCGGGTAGGAAAACCCGCGCTCCCGTCCTTATGGCACGTAAATAAATTCCTTTAGATTGAAAATCGCATGGGCCACATCCTGCCAGACCGGCTGGCAGTTCATAAAGGCGGCTTGATCTACGCCACGGAGTTTGGCGCTCTCCTGCGCGAAGGCCACGAATCGGGCCGTCTCTTCCGGTTGGGGCGGACGGGCGAAGGCGGCGCTGAACATACGCTCCACGCGGGAGTCGGGTGTGGCGTCCTGCCGGGTCACTTCCTGCTGGCTCCAGTGCCCGGCCATGGCGACGACGAAGGGATCGTTCAGCAAGGCCAGGGCCTGGTTGGGCACGTTGGTCGCATCGCGACGGCCCACGGTGACTTTGGCCAGGGGCTGGTTGAAGGTGCCGAGGAATCGGGGCGGCTCCATCATGGTCATTTTCAGGTAGAGACTGCGGCGACCATCGCCATCCAGGGGACCGGTGTGGAGACGCTTGTTCTTGTCTTCGGCCACGCGGAAGGGGTTGATGGGCGGGCCGTATAGCGTATCATCCAGGCGGCCCGAGGCGGCGAGCATGGCGTCGCGAATGGACTCGGCCTCCAGGCGGCGCAGGGGCATGTGATGGAGCAGGCGGTTCTCGGGATCGATCGTCACGGCGTCGGGATTGGCAACACTGCGCTGTCGCCAGGCACTGGAGGTCACCAGCATGTGGATGAGCTTCTTCGTGGACCAGCCTTCGGCCATGAAACGGCGCGCGAGCCAGTCGAGCAATTCCGGGTGTGACGGCAACTCGCCGAGATGGCCGAAGTCATCCGGGGTGCGCACAATACCCGCGCCGAAGAGGTGGTGCCAGACGCGGTTCACGTAGACCCGGGCGGTAAGGGGATTGGCGTCGCTGGCGATGTTGCGCGCGAGGTCCAGCCGTCCACTGGCTGCACCAAAGGCGCGGGCGCCGGGGCCGCCGAGGAAGCTGATGGTGCCTCGGGGAACAACGTCGCCAAAGACCGTGTAAGACCCGCGCACGCCGATACGTTCGTCGCGCCCTTCATACCAGTCGTCCACGGAGCCGATAACACGGTCGGGCTGGAGCCGCTTTTCGGTATCGCGGTAACGCGCGGCGATGGCGGCGAGGTCCGGATTCGCTGCGGGATCATTGGGGAGCCAGTTGAGCGAGATGGCTTCGTTGAGAAGGCGCACGTCTTCCGTGGTGCAATCCCCGGCACTCCAGCGTTCCACGGCGGCAATAATCAAGGTACCCATGCGCGCCGCAAGCTCGGACGGTGATTTCGGGGCGGTGCCTTCGAAGAGGGGGGCATAGCGCGCAAGCTCGTCGCCGGGGGCTTTGCCTTCGGGGTGTTCATAGATCCGTGAGACGCCAAACCAGGAGCGGGGATCGACTTCGTCGGCCTCGGCCACGCCGCCCAGACCATAGCGCGGCGGGAAATAATTGTTAAGCGACTTGGTGACCAGCTCCAGATAGGCGTGGCGCGGGGTGGGATCATTGCCGCCGGCCAAGGCGACAAAGTTTCCCGCCGGTAGTGTCAGCCAGCCCGCGGGCGACTGCTTGAGAAACTTCACGCGCTCGCTGTGGAAGGCGTTCTCCACGATCATGGTGCCGGCCGCGAAGCGCCCCGCACCGTACTCCACGGAAACAATCGGGGCTGGATCCTGAGAGAACAATGGACTGCGAAGTGCGCCCGCGAGGCGCTCGGACCAGACATTGGACCAGCGGCCCGCCGGGAGCAACTGGGCCACGATGGCGTTGTCATCGCTACTGACCGCCAACTCGCCATCGTGCTTCACCAGGCCGTATTTCATGCCGAGGCCATCAATGCGCCAGCCGGGGGGCAGTTCCTCACGGGTGAGATCGGCGAGCACCTGAAGATTCTTTCGATTCTCCGATTGGCGTACCGCATGTACAGGCTTGAATTCTCCCGCGAGGGTGCTCCACGCCGATTCCAACGTCGCGCCCTCGGCCTGGGCCGCCTTGTTCAAGTGGCGCCAGATCGCTTTGGCCGATTCGGGGAATTTGGGGGCTTCGGCGGGCTTCGCTTTTGCGGGCTTCTTCGCATCGGCGGGCGGCGGCGGATCCTCGATGGGGGTCTCGGCGATTCGCTTCGTCACTTCTTCCCCCGCGGCGAGCCAGTAGGACGACAGAGCCGCGCGCAACTCCGATTTGATGCCGCGCAGTTCCTCGATGACGGGGCCGTTGGGATCCGACGCGTCGGCGGGCCGCGAAATCCACCGGGAGCTCATGAGCACGCCCGCGAGGCTGTAGTAATCCTTCTGGGCCACGGCATCAAGCTTGTGATCGTGGCACTGGGCGCAGGCCACGGTGGTGCCGATGAAGCCCTTGCTAACCGTATCGATGATGTTGGCCACGGCCTCTTGCGTCACGCCTTCGGCGTCGGCGTTGTCGCCGTGGCGGCGCTCACCCAGGCGCATGGCGCTGGTGCCGATGAGGGCCTCGTTCAATCCGGTATCCGGGTCCACGCGCGGTTCGATGAGATCACCCGCGATTTGCTCCAGTATCAATCGATTAAAGGGTATGTCCTGATTGAAGGCGCGCACGAGATAGTCGCGATACATCCAGGCGTTCTTCGCGGGGGTGTCCCACTCATAGCCGTGGGTGTCTGCGTAATGGACCACATCCATCCAGTGGCGGGCCCAGCGCTCGCCGAAGTGGGGACTGTCCATAAGGGACTGGACGAGGGCATCGTAGGCCCCGGGCGAATCATCCGCAGCAAAACGCTCCACCTCTTCCGGTTTCGGCGGCAGACCCGTGAGCGCAAAACTCAGGCGGCGCGCCAGGGTGCGGCGGTCGGCCTCGGACACGGGGGCGAGCCCCTTCGACTCCATCGCGGCGAGAAGGAAGCGGTCCACGTCGTTGCGCGGCCAGGCGGCGTCTTTCACCGCGGGCACCGATGGATCGGCCACGGGCTGGAGGCTCCACCAGCCAAGGCGCTCCTTGTAGAGTTCGTCCCATTCCTTCTTCTCAGCGACCTGCGGTGTTTCCGCGTCGTCGCGGGGATCGGGCGCGCCCTGAGCAATCCACTCGGTCAGCACGGCAATATCCGCTTCGGAGAGTTTGCTCTTCGGAGGCATCTGAAAGTCTTTGTCGACATGGCGCACCGCCGTGATCAGGCGGCTCTCCTCCGGCTTGCCGGGCACGAGGATGACTCCGCCCTCCCCGCCTTTCAATATGCCGGATCGTGAATCCAGTGCAAGGCCCCCTTTGATCTTCTGATCATGGGAATGGCATTCAAAGCAATTCGCCGCGAGGATGGGTTGAACTTTGGCCTGGAAGAAATCTTCGCTAGCGGTGGCCTCCTTCTCCTCCGGGAGCCAATGGATGCCAATAATGCGCTGCTCCACCAGGCCGGTGGAAGGCTCCAGCGAGCCGGGCTTCTTCTCCGCGAAGGCGTCGGTGCCCATGGTCCAGACGACTTTTTTATCCGGGTTTACTTCGAATAGCTGGACGCGGTTTTCTCCTTCGGCTTTGTAGTGCCAGTCGGAATTGGCGATGAGCGTATTGCCATTTTCGAAGCGGTGAAAACCTCCTGTGATGATGACCGGGAAGTCGGTGATATCGGTGGCCTTCAACTCCCACACGACGGTATGATCCGGCGCGGCTTCGATCAATCCGCTCTTCCAGCTCATGAGCGTGTTGCCGTTGGCCAGGCGCTCCGCCACCACGGGCAATTCCGGCACGGGATGACGCCAGAGTTCCTTGCCCGTCTCATCGATTTCGATGAAGGCCTTCTCATGGCGCAGGGCAAGGAGAAAGGTGCCTGCGGGCGTGCGGCGCAGGAGGTTATAGCGTTCATGCTCCGGCGCCGTCGGCGTGGTGGGCACGGGGATGCGCTTCACCTCGCCCTTGCCCCCGGCAGCGATTTGCACCAGCTCCATGCGCGTTGCGTCCACGGTCATCACGTCGCCATTGGGCAGGGGCACGCAGGTCTTCAATTCACTGGGCGCTTCAAGGCGATACTCCCAGAGCGTGTTGCCCTGGGGATCCAGTTCGCGCACGTAGCGGTGGGACGAGCACAGGTAGTTGCCCGACGGCAGCCGCCAGCCGTCGTAGACCATGTCGTCCCACTCGACGGGACCGGGCTTGCCGTCAGTGAGCGATGTGACGAAATGGCCGAAGGACATGGCGCCGTCGCGGTCGAAGACGCTCACGCCCTCGGCGGACGCGATAAACACGGAGCCGGGATCCACGGGTGCGGACTGTGCGAGCACGCTCGACACACACAGGGCCAGCGCGCACGACAGCGCGTACGCACGAAAACGAAAAGACACGATTTTCGCGATGGAGCAGGAGCGTGTTGTAGCCATGGAATCACTCTAAGCGAGTTTTGGGGAAAAATGCAACACGATTCGAGGATTTATGGATTTGGGCGAAGCTCTGGTGAATGCATATCGAGCCCCCCTCTCTCACTTAGTTATCTCACCACATTGACGTCGCTTATCACCCCGGAATTATTCCGGGCCACGATGCTGGCAAAATCACCCGATAAAACGGCCTCCAGAAACGGATTAACGATGACCAGCCCCTCAATCTTCTGCCCGTGCTGCATGTCCTCGGTCAGGAGCCGCGCGCAGCCTGCTTCAAGGGCCGCGGCAATGATGAGTGCGTCGTAGAAGCTGTAGCGATAGCGAGACTGGATCGCGATAGCACTGGAGTACAACACCCGACTGGGCATTATCCTCCAAAGCGGTGTCAGGACCTTTTCGAGGAATTGGAGTGCGTCTCCAGTAGAGGCCGGGACTTTCAGCCTGGTCGTAATGACATTCAAGGTTTCCTGGACCACCTGAAAACTTATGGCCCCAGTGTCGTGAATGAGCGCCTCCGCGAGGATATTCTCCGAGATCCGGCGTTTTCCTGCGTCTGTTTCATCAAATAGGTAGATGAAGATGTTGGCATCAAAGAAGTCAACGCTCATTCATCTCATCCCGGGTAAACTTGCGTCCACCCGTGCGCAATTTACTCTGGAGTGCAGCCACGACGGCCATCGCCTGCTGGGCGCGATGGGATTCCCCGGCATAGTCCGCCAGCCAGATTTCGATCTGCCTATCCAGTGTCGTTTGCTCGCTTCGCGCGCGCGCCTCCGCCGCCTCAATGAGACGTTCGTCTAACTGCACCGTAATCGATTTCATCGCACTCTGGTCTCCGCCGTGGGCCTTTCCCTTAGTGTACACGAAAGCCCGCAAAAAAGGGTGAGCCATGCACCGCCCATCACTTCACCGCTCCGGCGAAAACTCCAGCCCCTCCAGCGCTTTTCCCTCCACGTCGGTAATCCGCGCAAATATGCCCCACATGCCGGCGCGGTTGCAGTTTTTCACTTCGATGCGGTTCGCGCCTTTCTTCAACGTGATGGGGATGATCTCCTTGTCGAAATCGAGCCCATTGACGCCGGTGTAGCGGGCGACTTCGTTGCCGTTGACGCGGACCCAGGCGTCGTCGTCGCTGCAGAAGCGAAGCTGGACTTGCTGCTCTGTGGGGCTGGTGACGTCGCACCAGGCGTAGGCGATGGCCTCCTTTTCGACACCGTAGATGTTTGAGTAACCGAGGGTGCCCGCCGTGGTGGGGTGCACGCGCCATTTCGCTTTGCCGTTGCGCACATCGAAGACTGCGTTGGGATCGATACCCTTTTCCGGGGACACGGGGGTGTCGAGGAGCGTTCCGGTGGCGTCGAAGGGTGCGGCGACGTGCCATGCGGGGACAAAGCCGGGCAGGGGATTGGGTTTTTCCCAGTGTCCCTGGGGCTGTAGGCGAAGGGCGGCCATATTCTCGGTTTCGGGGCGCACCATGAGCCCGCCGGTCTCGCGGATTTCTTTCATGGCCTGAGTAACCGGCGGCTCCAGCGAGGGGATGTCGGCCCAGCCGGGAACGACTTCGTTGTGGCAGATGAAGGAGACGAGGCCACTGGCGCCTTCACGGACGAAGTCTTCGAGCTGCTCGCGAAGCTGCTCGGGCGTGGGCAGACCCTGGCCCGTCTTTGCGGGGCGTCCGTCGAAGGCATGGTAGATCCCGACGAAGGGCACGCCAGGCACCCGGCTGCGGGCGGCGGAGAGCATGTGCTGGACTTCCTGGGCCGTGCGCTCGCGGTGGTAGCGGTTGGTGCTGACGGGATACCAGTAGATGAAGAGGATATCGCAGACGCCGGGCGCGAAATTGGTGATGGAACCGGCGTCGCCGAAGCCCGCGCAGACGGGCCGGACGGGATCAACCTCCTTCAGCACTTTGTACATGGCCTGGAGGGCGGAGCGCGCGTCGCCCGGGCTGTCGTCGAGTACGTAGTAGCCGAAGAGGTTGGGCGAGTCTTTGATGGCCTGGACTTCCGCGCGGCATTCTTCGGGCCAGAAGAGGATGGTGCCCTCGCGGTGCTCTGCGGGCGTGGTGCCGTTGAAGCCACGCTCGCAACCAACGAGTCCGGACTCGTTCATGGATTCGTAGCGGATGAGTTCGCCATCAAGCTCGATGACCCGCGATTCCCATTTCGGAAGGCCGCCGCTGAAGTGAAGGGGAATGTCCTTCTGGTCGGCGTCGACGGGTTCGCGCAGGCGCACGCCGTGGTAGATATGGGAAGTGAGGTGAGGCAGCACCTTGATGCCCTTTTCGAAGCAGTACTTTCCAGCCGGCGAGGTGATGTCGAGCTCGGTCTTGCCAGCGAGGATCACATTCATACCCACGGCGTGCACTTTTTCGAGGTCCTCCACCCGCTCCGCGCCGTAGGTGCCGAGAATGGGCTGTCCGTCGATGCTCCATGGCGTCGGTTGGAGCTTCATGAGCCGGTCTTCGGCGTGGACCGAGGACGCGCAGAGCGATGCAAGGGCGATAGCCAATGTGGCGCGGAATATGAGCGGGACGAACATGATCGGAACTCTCTTTTCTCGGTTGGACACAAAAACTGACTTGGTGAGTATAACCGCCGAAAGTGATTTCTGAAATGGCGTGGATTGATCGACTTGTCGTGTATTGACCTTTGGCTCGTCGGGGCGAACCCTGCAGTGTCGTTGAAGCAGGTGCCGTGCGTCTCAGCGCCGCAGCGTCACCCGCTTGTATGCCCGAATTTCTACCGGACCCAGGAGGCCTGAGCGCGGCAGGGGGGTGTAGCCGAGGAGGGCATGGGCGGGTGAGTTATCGTCCTGCACACCGCGCCCCAGGCGCTCGCGGAGCTCTTCGGGCACGGGGGGAAATTCTTTCAATCCGGAAACGCGGTTGATGAGCGTGTTGGTCACGCGAACAGTGAGTTGATTGGTGCCTTCCACCGCGAGCGAGGTAATGTCCAGGCACTGGCCCCGCATCCAGACGGCACCCGCGGATTTTCCGTTGACTACCACCTCGGCGACGTTGCCCACATCGCCAAGATCAAGTTCGAGACGGATATCGTCGCTTTCGTAACCTTCGGGCAGCGTAAAGGCCGTCACATGGCGCCCCGTGCCGCTGAAATGCCGGGCTTCGGGAATCTCGGTCCACGACTCGAGTTCCTCCAGATCCGTCCGCCACGGTGTGAACGAATCGCTCGAAAGAACCAGTTCCCACGGGCCGGAGATCGCGAGGGGCGCGGGTACGCCCGTCACGTTGGCCCGGAGCATTTCTCCACTGGCAAGGCGCGCGCGGTGCTCTCCCGCGCGGCTGGTCCATCCGACCGCCGACTCGGTGTCGATATCAATAACCGAATCGAGGGTGGTGCTGGTGGCGTGCGGCAGAGACGCGCCCGCCTCAAAGACGACGAATGTAGACGCGTACGGAGCGAGTCGCAGGGGCAGCCAGGTGGCGCCGTCGCGCTCTTCCCACAGGTGCAGCGGTGTGACATTGCCCGAGATCGGATCCCAGAGCGAAGGCGCGGCACCGGTCACGCGGAAGCCGACGGGCATATCGATGGGACGGTCCTGGATGTTTGTGACAAAGTAGAGGTCGCGTCCCTCCATGCGGCGGTGGGTGAAGGTCAGACCGTTGTTTTCGCGCAGGTCCTCGCGGACAAAGTCGATGGCCATGTCGGGGGCCACATGACGGTTTAGGGCGCGGAGAAAGGGATCCAGCGAACCGCTGCGCCTGTCGAGGATGTTGCTCCGGTCCATGACTTTTTCGAGCCAGTAGGTCGTGCCCGCGCCGTAGGCCATCCTACTTGAGGGCCCTTCCAGTCCGAGATTGTCTCGGCCCGTGGATTTTCTGAAGAGCGTTGAGACCGCCGCGCGAAGCGCGACACTTTCTTCGGGCGCGTTTAAAGTGTCGCAGGCCGCCTCCGGCGCACGTTCCAGGGCGATCACCGTGCCCCCCTGCTCCGCATAGGCTTCCACGCGCCGCAGACTCGCCAGCGGCATCGCTTCAATATTCGGGAGGATGATCACGCGGTAGTCGTTGTTCTGGATGCGCAGGGCGGGTCCAACGAACTCGGCCCTGCGCTGCAGCACTTCGTCGTTCACCAGGTCGAATTGATAGCCATTGCTCACGAGGAGCCGACCCAGCTCACCCCAGTCGAAGCTGCGGGTCCAGCTTCGTGCGTTGAGGGCGTCTTTCGTCCACTGGCTCGCCGTGGGGGCATAGATCGCGATATCGGCCACAGGCCGCCCCTGTCGCAGGAGATAACAGCTTCGCGCGATGTAGTCGCTGAGGTGGTGATAGTACGGCCACCACACGTTGTCCGGGCTGATGTGAATGGCCGCGTAGAAACCGCGCGTGGGCGCGATATCGCGTTCGGGCGACGCGATGAAGCCGTGGTTATTGAAGCGGTTCGCGCCCGCGCGGAGAAAGGTGTCGCTGGTGATTTTCAGCTCTTCCAGCGTGGCGCGGTAGGGTTCCCAGTGGAGATAGGTGTAGGCCTCGACGGAGACGATGTTGCGCCCGTAGATGTGGGCGCCCGAGGCGACGTATTCGCGGGGTCCGATGCGCGTGTCGAACCAGGGTACGGCGTCCTTCTCCCCCGCCGTGATCTCCATCTCCGGTATGTCAGAATGCCCCGCGCCCTCGAGGTTGTCGGTGACGAAGCCGTAGGGCTGGATGCGACTCTTGACGCCGTGGGCCTGGCACCAGGCGTTGAAAGTGTTGAAGAAGGCGACCATGCCCTGGTGGTGGAGCATTTCGTTCACCGCGTAGCGCGCACCGCCGGTCCTCTCCCCCGCATCCCACCACAAGGCGGGCAGGAGCGGGATCAGATCCTGACCTTTGCGCGCCTTGAACTGCTCGGGCAGAGAATCGGCCCAGTAGATGCCATTACGGTGGATGGGGACCTCGAAGCTGTCGCCGAAGAGGGATTCCACCGTGGCGCCCAGTTCGCGCCCCAGAGCGTCGACGAAGTGCTGGCCGAGGGTTTCGACGTAGAATTTCATGGCCTCCGTGTCGAGATGGTTCACGGCGTTGCTGCCCTCGGGAATGGTGGACCAGAAAGCCATGATGCGCCAGTCGCCTTCGGGGACTTCCCACGTGAGCTGGCGATCCTGTACGCGGTCGGTCAGGATCTGGAACGTGTCGGGATCCAACACGCCGTGGGCCACGCGGCCCGCGACCACGGCTACGAGCTTATCTTCGGGGAGAATCTCGGGGAAGGAACGGGGAAGATCTCGAGGGTTAACCGCCGCCTCCAGCGACAGCGGAGCGTCGAAGCGGGCCGGGCCTGAAACATTCACCATGCTGGCCAGGAGACATCGCGTCCGCATCGATTCCGGCACCCAGTCGCCCCCCCAGATCCAGCCGGGACCGCCGAAGTTGAGGGAGAGGGTCATGCCGAGGGATTTGGCCTCGGCCACGGCATGTTTGACAAGCTCAAAATACTCAGGCGAGAGGTAGAGCATGTTGCCCTTTTCATAGACCTCGTCCATGGTAATCTGTTCGGCGCCGCCGAGGCCCTGGGCCTTCATTTCGCGGAGCTGGCGAGAGATATCGTCTTTGGTGAGGGCATTTCCATGCCACCACCAGCGCGTCTGGGGACGGCAGTCCGTGGGGGGATTGGCGAAGGCCTCGCGGTCCAGTGGGGCGCCGGGTGCCGGGTCGGCCAGGGCCACCAGAGCGACGGCGAGGCATGCGTTTCGAATTAATGCAGTGTGGATACGCAGGTTCATCGAATCTCTCCCAGTCTGGCCGTGCCTCCCTTCCCGTGAAGGGGCGGGAACCGCGAAGTATCCCGCGCCGGACCATGAATGGTAGCATATCCCCTGCATTGAGTCTTTTCGACGGAATGGCGGACAACACGTCCAGGCCGGGAGGAATGGAGCATGGATCTTGGGATTGAGGGACGCTGTGCCGTGGTGCTGGCCTCTTCCGCCGGACTGGGCCGCGCGGTGGCCACGGCGCTGGCGGAGGAGGGCGCGCGGGTGGCCCTTTCGGGTCGCGACCCGGGCAGGCTCCGGAGCACGCTGGACGAACTGGGGGAGCGCTTTGGCGACCATATCATGGGGGAGGCTCTGGACGTCTCCGACGGTGATGCGGTGGCGGCCCACCTGCATGGGGTTCGGAAGCACTTCGGTGCGGTGGATATTCTGGTGACCAATGCGGGCGGCCCCCCGGCCGGGCGCGCGGCGGACGTGACCATGGAACTGCTGGATCAGGCCTACGCGCTGACGCTGAAATCGGCCGTACGCGCCATTACCACGGTGCTGCCCTGGATGCGCGAGCGCAGGTGGGGTCGTATTGTGGCGGTGACGTCCCAGTCGGTCCGGGAGCCGATTCCCAATCTGGTGCTTTCAAACATCATGCGGCCGGGGCTCACCGGGTATCTGAAGACGCTTTCGGGCGAGGTTGCAAGCGAGGGCGTGCTGGTGAACAGTGTGTGCACGGGCGCTTTCGAAACGGACCGCTTACACGCCCTGTGCCAGGCGCGCGCGGCGGCTTCGGGACGGACGCCGGAGGCGGAGCTGCGCGCCGTTGGTACGTCGATCCCGGTGGGGCGTGTGGGCAGGCCCGAAGAGTACGGCGCGCTGGTGGCCTTTCTTGCCTCCGAGCGCGCTTCGTTTCTTACGGGCGTGGCCATCCCGCTGGACGGTGGCGCGGGGCACGGGCTGTATTAGGACATCGAGGAGCAATCGTGGTCACCTTGGCGCATCCACGTGGGGACCTGTTCCTCCTATGCCACCGCGAGCCCACTGCGCTTGATCACTTCACCGATGCCTCGGGCGAGAGCGCTTCGGTGATCGCCGTCGGGCGCGACGAGATCGGCGGCGACCTGGGCGGCATTGCGACCGTGAGGCATGGCAATGCCGAGTCCGGCCCAGGCAAGCATGGACACGTCGTTGTGGCCATCGCCAAAGGCGAGCACGGCGTCCCGTGGGATGTTGTAATAGCGGGCAACCGCCGCCACACCATCGTCTTTGTTGGCGCGTGGCGCGGTAAACTCCAGGGAGTGGTTAGTCGTCATGAGCGCATTGAATCGGCCCGCCGCGCGCGTTGCCATTTCCACCTGCGCGCCATGCACTTCAAGCGTTTCCTGGAGCCACACGACTTTTTCCAAGGGCTGGTCGAGGTAGTCCAGCGGATCCGCCAGCGTAACGGGATCGTCGTGGGTTTCGTCGTAATAGTGCTGGATCCAGCGATCCGCGCCTTCGGCGACAATCTCGTCTTTGAGCCAGAGCAGGGTGGTAAAGCCCCGCTCGCGGCCCTCGATGATGAGGGAGCGCGCGTCGGCTGGTTCCAGCGTGGCGGTGTGTATGACTTCGCCCGTGCGCGTGTGCTCGGTTCGAGCGCCCTGGGTGGAAACAACGAAATCGTCAAGGCCGAGGAGGTGTGCGTTGGACAGGGCGTTGGCATGGCGGCGGCCTGTGGCCAGAATAATGCGACAGCCAAGGGATTGGAGGGTATGAACTGCGGCTTTGTTTTCCGAACTAATCTGCTTGTCGCGCCCTACGAGGGTGTCGTCGATATCAATGGCGGCAAGGCGGTACGGGAAGGTCTCTGGGGTCACGTTGGGGTTCCTTTTGGGTACTGTACCTGATTGTGCCCAAGACTATGCGCACTGGAAGCGCTTTGACGGGTCTGAAGGACTGAGGACATAAAGGACATAAGGGACGAGAGAAAAGCGGAGATACCGAAAGGCCGAGGGACTGAATCGTTGTGATTCAGTCCCTCTGGTCCTTTAAGTCCCTTCGGTCCCTTAGGTCCTTCGACCTTCACCGCCGCGAGACCCGCTTGGCGGGACCGCCTTACCCTTCCAGCGTCCAGCCGTCGCGATAGGTGCGCTTGAGCAGGCTGTTGGCCGCTTCGTTGTTGGTGATTCGCCCGGTCGCGCCGTCGTAATCGACCTTTTCGCCGTGGCGGTAGGCCACGAGACCCAGGAGCAACTGCTCAATCATGTTGGCGCTGTATTCGAAGTCGCAGGAGGTCTTGAGGTCGCCGCGACAGGCGTTGAGCCACTGTTTCTGGAAGTGGCCCAGGGGCGGGAGGAGATCCTCCTCCTTGCGGGGTTTGTAGTAGGTGAGGCCGTCCTTGGCGCCCGAGGGATACAGGATCCGGTTTTCGAAGCCGGCGATGAGGTAACCGCTTTCCCCGCGGAACATGACGCCATGGTTGATCTTGTTCAAATCCACGTACTCGATGGGAGATTTGGGCATGTCACCGCCCTGATGCCACTTGACCTGGATGGCGGGTCGCCAGTCGTTGGCCGGGTGTTCAAAGGTGGAGGTCATGCGGACGGGGGTCACGTCGGGATTGAAGGCCTCCCCCACGCCGAGCGCGGAGGTGGGCAGGGTGGCGTCGATGGCATTCCACGCGAGGTCCATGATGTGGCTGCCCATATCGCCCACCTGACCGGCGCCGAAGTCCCAGTACATGTTCCACTGGAGGCAGTTTGCTCCGGGCTTCCCGGAGAAATACTCGGGGTTGTAGGGATGGAAGGGGGTTGGCCCGATCCAGAGATCATAGTGCAGGGTCTTCGGCGGATCGCCGGCGGCGGGCAGATAACCGGGCTTCGGTATCTGGCGGTTGCCCCACACGTCCACTTCCTTCAATTCACCGATGGCGCCGTCCAGAATCATTTCCCGGACACGGTTGAAATTGTCATAGGCGTGGCGCTGCATGCCGACCTGCGTGGCCAGCTTGCCTTTTTTCGTGCGATAGGTATCGCGGACAAGCCGGGCTTCCTCCACGCTGATCGCGAGGGGCTTTTCGCAGTACACGTGCAAATCACGCTTCAGGGCCCAATTGGCGATGAAGGCGTGGGTCTGGTCCGTCGTGCAGCAAACAATGGCGTCCAGCTCGGGATGGCTCAGGCACTCCCGCCAGTCTACATAACGTTTGGCGTCCGGAAAGGTCTGGGCGGCGAAGTCGAGATGGGTTTCGTCCACATCGCAGATGGCGACGACGTTCTCTTCGAGCAGGGCCTCGTAGTGGGCGCGGCCGCGGCCGTCGGCACCGATGAGGGCGATGTTCAGCTTGTTGCTCGGGGCGGCGGCGCCGGTGCGGGTGCCGCTGGGGAGGATCAGCAGGCCCGCGCCGATGGCGGCAGACTTCAGAAAAGTGCGCCGGGGCTGGCCGACGGCGGACGTTGGCGATTTTGATTGATCGTGACTGCTCATGGGATTGCTCTCTCCAATTTGCACGGCCGCCCCTGGGACGGGTGCGCTAACCCTTCGGCGCGTTCAATGTGCGCCGCTGTCGATCCAGCTCTTGATGGTGGCGACATCCTCGGCCGAGAGGGGCTCGCCTTTGGGGGGCATACGCTTCTCGGTCGTCCCGGCGACCATCTGGTACAAGAGGCTGCCTTCGCCATTACCGGGGACAACCACCGCGGCGCCGTTCTTTCCGCCCGCCAGCGCCGATTCCAGCGACGCCAGTGAATACTGACCCTTCGATTCTTCCACGTGACACTTGGCACAGCGCTGGGCCACGATAGGCTGCACTGCGGCGGCAAACGTGGCCTGTGCGGCGGGGGCGGGTCCCGTCGCAGCGCCACCCGCGGATTCGGGGGCACTGGGAGCGGGCTGGGAGCAGCCGGCCAGTACAACGGCGATCATGGGCATCCAGAAGAATTTCGAAGAGATCATTCAGTCGGCTCCTTCAATTGACAGGGAACTGTGGATTGCTGCGACGGAACATCCGTACGAACAGCGTTAGAAGCGCAGGCCTGCTGCGGGCCTTATTTTTTCTTGTCGTCCAGATTGGCTTTCATCTCGTCATCCGTCGGGGTCTTCGACGGCACGCCGCCTTCGGGCACATCGAGCTTGGCCGTCCACACGATGGCATTCATCACGAGGGTGCGGAAGTGGTCGTTCTGCCAGTTGCGGTGGAAGTGACCACCGGTGAAGCCGAAGCTGCGACCGCCGTTGGGCCGGTCGAAGGCCCAGGCCATATGCTGCTCTTCGCCGTTTGCGATGGCCTTGCGCACGTCGGGATTGCCGCTGTGCGGGCCGTCGGGGCGCTCCATGGTGGACGCGGGCGGCAGGGTGGTGAGGATGGGCGTGACGCCTTTCATACCCTCGGGGAAGCGCATGTGGAAGTACCACTCGTCGTTGATCGGAAAGGGCGGCACGCCGGAGGTGATGGGGTGCGATGGCATGGATTTGTAGTCGGCGTCCCAGTGGGGATTCACGGACCAATGGGGCTCGAAGTAACCACCGAGCCATTCGAGGAACTTGTCGCCCCGCTCGCCCTTGGTGTTTTCCACGGCATAGTGGAGGCAGACGAGGCCCACGCCTTTGTCCATGAGGGGCTGGAATTCCGCGAAGTGGTCATTGAGCAGATGGCCCTCGCCACCGTCGCAATAGACAACAATGGTGGCGGCGCCTTCGAGGATACTGGCATCCGCCGGCCACCCGTAATACGTGACCTGGGCGTCGATATTGAGCGGGCTCTCGTTCAGCGCTTTGGCCAGCAGCATGGAGCCGGCCCGGTGCTCGTGGTCGCCCGGCGCATGGCTGGGTTTCCCCGCGATAAAGACAATCTTGGTTTTCTCGGCGGCGGACGCCGCAGGCATCAGCGCGGCGGACAGATAGAGGGCCGCAACGGCGGCAATGAGGTAACGCATCATAATCTCCTTGCTCAACCCGCGTATAGCGCGGGAATCTCTCCTGGGACAATCCCGATCACTCTATGCCGGGAGACGCGGTGCGATCAAGAAGAATTCCCGGGGGACAGCGGGAAGAGGGCAGGAACCGCGAACGGACGCAAATTAACGCGAATCAAGAAGGCAGGAGAACTGGGTACCCTCAAGAAGCACAAACACTCACCCTCTTCTTGTGCGCTTTGCGTTCTTTGTGGCTCCGTTTCCCCTGCCTGCAGGCGGTTTTCTTTTTGGCCCGGGGTCCGCTAAGATGACTTGTCTGCGTAGCCTTGCATCCACGGAGTCTTGCCCTGCCATGAAAATTTCTCTGCTGCTCGTTGCCACCTTGTTGGCCCTGCTCGCCCTGTCTGCCGTCGGCGCGCCCGTCGATCTGGGGAATGGCTTCCTGGATCACGGCGTGGCCACGCCCGTGAGCAATCACCGGGGCACGGTGGCCACGGTGGATGGCGAGGGAAAGAACGTGGTGCTGGTGTGGCTCTTTGACCACACGGGCGGTTACGCGCTGCTCATGATCGACGCGGCCACGGGCAAAGCCGAACAGTACCCCATGCCCTTTCCCCCCGGCGGCGATTGCCCTTACGCCTCTATATTGTCAAGCAAGAACAAATTCTACACCCACTTCAACGGCTACTTCGCGGAATTTGATCCGGCGGCGCGGGCCTTCACCTTTCACACCCAGACGGCCCCCCAGATGGCCATGGGCATGACGGAGGACGACAAGGGCGTGATCTGGTCGGTGACCTACCCCGACAGCGGGGTGGTGTCCTTCGACCCGGCCACCGACACTTTCACGGACTACGGCCACGTATACAAGCAGAACTGGCGTCAATATCAGAGGACCGTGGCGGCGGACGACGCGGGCAGGCTCTATTTTGGCATCGGCAGCACCGCGAGTCAGATCATTGCCTTTGACCCGGTGACGCGCGCGGCAACACCCATCGTCCCGGAGGACAGGCGCATTACCGGCGCCGGAACCGTGGTGCGGGATGTGAACGGCAAGGTGTACGGCAATGGCGGCCCGGCGGATCTCTGGTATGAACTGTACAAGGGCGTCGCCACACCCATCGCAAAGCCCACGATTAACCCGAAGCCAATCATCACGGAGAGTCAGTCTTTGTTTCATCGCAACTTCCCCGATGGGAAAGTGCTGAAGACCTGCGACACGGTGGAGCGCATCCTGGAGATCGAGGATCCGGCAACGGGCTCGGTCACGAAGCATACGTTCGACTACACCAGCGAAGGCGCCCACATCATGGGCATCGCCACGGCGCCGGACAACACCATCGCGGGCGGCACGGCCTTTCCCATGCGCTTCTTCAGCTACAACCCGGAGACGGACCAGTGGGTAAACCGGGAAAGCTACGGTCAGTGGAATACCGTTGTGCGGCAGGGCGACCGATTTTTCGTGGGCGGCTATGGCGGGGGATTCCTGCTCGAATGGAATCCGGCGGCGGAGTGGATTCCCACCGTGAAGGGCGAAACCGGCAAGAATCCCGAATACCTCACCGAAGTGTCACCGGCCATTCACCGCCCCCACGATCTGCTGGCGCACCCGGACGGCAACCAGCTCGTGCTTGCGGGCACGCCGGGCTATGGCTACACGGGCGGCGGACTCCTCTTCTGGAACCGCGCCACGAAGGAGCAGGTGCTGGTGGAGCACAGCGCCATCCTGCCGGAGCATTCGACCATGAGTCTGGCGGCTTTGCCGGGCGGCAAGCTCCTCGGCGGTACCACAACAAGCGCGGGCACGGGCGGCGAACAGAAGGCCCAGGTGGCGGAGTTGTACATCATGGTCATGGCCACCAAAGCGGTGGAGTGGCACGCCCCGCTCATCCCCGGCGCGCAGAGCTATACGGACCTGTACACCACCGACAAAGGGCTCGTTTATGGCGTGGCGGATCAGCGCTATTTCTTCCTGTTCGACCCGGCAACCCGGACCTTTCTACATCAGTTCGACACGAAAGAAACGGTGGGCTCCACGATATCGCATCAGGGCCCTCGGGTCTTCGTCCCAGCACCGAATGGCGCGCTGTACATGCTGTTTCAAAAGGGCATCGTGCAAGTGGATCTGGCCAGCCATGCCCTGAATTTGATCGCCGAATCCCCGGTGCCCATCGGTCCGGGTGGCGATATGCTGAACGGCCGCATTTTCTTCGGCAGCGGTTCGCACTTGTACAGCTACGGGCTGCCAACGACGAATCCATAACCGGGGCTGGCGAATAAATTGGTGAGAGGAGGCACTTCAGGTCGTGCCACGCGATCCGGCAACGCCGGTTCGTGTGCCCGTCGGGGAGGAACCTCGAGTAATGTTTGAAAGCCAAAACGAGCGTCGGGAATGCGAGATGATAAGGAGTGCGGCGCTCGCCCAGGCCAGTGTCGGCGTTATCAAGCACTCGTCACAATTGGCACACGAACCGGCGTTGCCGGATCGCGCGGCACGATTTCCGACACCTTTGAGCGGGAAAAGGAGTATTCCCAATGAACCGACGTGAATTTATCAGCGGCGCGACGGGCGCGCTATTGGCAACGCAAGTCATTGCACAGGGCATTGCGAAATCACCAATGCCCTGCGCCGTGCTTGGTTTGGGCCATGCGCACGCCATGGATATTGTGAAGGTGTTGCGGGCGTCGCCCGATTTCACTCTGGCTGGCGTGTGCGAGCCGGACGAGGCGATGCGGACGCGATACGCCGGCGAGGAAGCACTGCAAGGCGTGACGTGGCTTTCGCAGGAGGAATTGCTCGGCAATCCCGACATCAAAATGGTGGCGGTCGAGAGCAATGTGACGCGTCTTGTGCCTTTTGGCCGGGCGGTCGTGGACGCGGGCAAGCACCTGCATATGGACAAGCCGGCGGGCACCAATCTGAGCGAGTTTCGCGGCCTGCTGGACTCGGCGAAGGGCCGGTCGCTACTCGTGCAGATGGGCTACATGTTTCGCTACAACCCCGGTTTCGACTTCGTCCGCAAGATGATCGCGGAAGGCGCCCTGGGCCATGTCCATTCCATCCACGCCAGCATGTGCACCGATCTGACGCGGGAGAAGCGCAACGGCATCAACATCCATCCCGGCGGGATCATGCTGGAGCTGGGCTGCCACCTTATCGACATGATCGTGCTGCTGTTGGGCGAGCCAAAGACGGTGACACCCTTCATCCGCCATGACACGGATATTGACGACACGCTGGCCGACAACACGCTCGCGGTGCTGGAGTATGATCGCGCCATGGCCGTGGTGGAGTGCGCCGCGCGCGAGCCCCAGGCGGGCGGGGGACGTCGCTTCAAGGTTGCCGGCTCGAATGGAACCATCACGCTGGAGCCGCTGGAACCCGCGACGGCGCGCCTCGCCCTGCGCAATGCCCACGGGGAGCACAAGGCGGGCGTGACGGATATCGCGTTCCCCGATCTCGAGCGCCACGTACTGGACTTGGCCGAGCTTGCGGCATCAATTCGGGGCGAACGGCCGTTCCCCTACAGCTACGGGCATGATTACACCGTGCAGCGGACCGTGCTCCGGGCGGCGGGGGATTGATGGATTCTGCAGGGTGTCTTCACTCGCATCCTTAGATGCAACGTCTTGCAGAAACAGCCGTTGTGTTAGACTTACTTCAGGCCCGTAAGAAGAACGCATGGAGATAATGTAATGCGCCTTAAGCACATCATCATGGCATCGGTTCGGCCCGGTGACCAGTCGGGTTATGTGGCCGAGTGCCTGGAAGTGCCGATTGTGACTCAGGGTATGACTTTGGACGAAACGGTCCGCAATTTGAAAGAGGCTGCCGATCTCTACCTTGACGGTGAAGATCTGGCTTCCCTTGGCCTTGCCCCCAATCCCACCGTCGTCGTCACAATCGAGCTCGAAACAGCGTGCCTGGCCTGAAACGGATGTCAGGGCGGGAGGTCATATCCGTCCTGCGTGACTTCGGATTTGAAGAAGTCTCACAACGGGGAAGCCATATAAAACTGAGACGGACTGGACAGGGTGGAGAACGCGAAACGCTCGTCATTCCCGATCACTCAGAACTTGACACGGGAACGCTCCGCGCCATCATCCGGCAAGCAAGCCGCTATATTTCAGCGGAAGACCTTCAACCACACTTTTACCGCTGAACTCAGATATCACTTTCGCTGCCAGCGGTCCTTTTCCTCCAGCACGCTTTTCGGCCCGTCGCCATCGAGCCAGGCCTTCGCGGACTCATCCTTCTTCAAGTAAGCATCCCAGAAGGCCGTGCTCAGCGCGAGGATGACCTTGTGGTGGTTGGGATTGCGCGCCCCGTCCAGACGTCGCTGGGAACCATCGCCAAAGGCGCCGTGCTTCGCGCCGAAGAGCACCACCTCATACTTTCCGCCGGCAGGCAGTGCCGGAAACACGGCCAGCCGCGACGGCACATCGATCCCGCCGATGGGTGAGACGTCTTCCGTGCCCGTCATCAGCATCCAGGGGATCCGGACACTGCCGAAGGCCGCGTCGACACTGCCCGCGCGGGGGCTGCTCGGGCTGAAGGCGCAGGCGGCCTGGATGCGGGGATCGGTGCCATTGATCAAGCCCCGGGCCGCCACCTGGCCGCTCACGGACTGAGTCGTCACCGCGCCGAAGGAATGGCCCGACATGCCGATGTGCGCCAGGTCCATGCGGCCCGCCAGGACGTGTCCCGGTTCCTGATTCCAAACGGTGAGCTGATCGATTACGGCGGGCACGTCCTTGATTCGCAGCATGAGGTTTTCGCCGCTGGCGGCATCGCGCATGGCATTCAGCCGCTGCCCCCGGCCCGCGTCTTTCCAGACGGACTCGTCGCTGCCCGCGTGCTGCATAAAAACGCAGACATAGCCCCGGGCCGCCCAGTGATTACCGAGGTAGGCGCCGTTTTCCCGCGAGCCGCCCAGACCATGACTGAAGAGGACCAGGGGTGCATTCTGGGTTTCGGGCAATGCGTAAACTCGGATGGGTATATCGCGGCTGCGGGCCTGATCCGTGATGGTGAAGTCCTTCGTGGACACGGTGTCGATGCCGGGCGCCGCCAGGGGATCATAGGGCGCGGGCGCTTCGGCGGCGACACGCGCCAGGGCACCGGGCAGAAGGAGAAAAGTCAGGGCTAGCGCGCGCAAGGCTGTATGGGTAAACATCTGATACGCTCCGAGTCACAAATTCGGGAAAAAGAAGCAAAGTCGAGCATTCGACGCTTCGCAATCGATGGATTGAACACCAGTCTTCGACCCCGGTTCCCTTGTCCCGCGTCGCTTCCGCCGGTGGCGACCGCACGGGATACACTGGAATGCGGGTCAAGATGGTGTATGCGGAGCGCCGATAAACGCCGGACTCGGTCGGTCGATGGGAGCCCGAAATCAGGCTCGCGCTCTTGAACTAGTTATGCTAGACTATTGGTACACGGGGTTCTAATTTTGCAAAGGTTCATCACTGGAGGGACTACCTGCCATGAGCCTGCGATTCCGCATTTTATTCCCAAGTGTGCTGGTTCTTTGCGGTGCCGGCGTTCTCACCTATTTCGCGGTTCTCTCGACCGTGCGGGGCCTGATCGATGTACAGGTGGAGTCGGCGCGCCACGCCTCCGACCGGCGCATCTTCGCCAACGCATCGACGAAAATCGCGCAGTACGAGACCTATAAATCGGCCATTGAGGACCGGGCGTTACAGATTGCGTCGCTCTTCACCGAGGTCCCCGTGGTTCAGGATGCCTACCGCCTGGCTGGCCAGGGAAACATGGACGATGAGAACGACCCGAGTTGTCAGTCCGCCCGCGAACTCCTTCGCACCGCCCTGGGCCCCTACGTTGCCGGATACTGTGCTCGAACCGGTCTCCCCGAGCTTCAGTTGCATTTTCACCTGCCGACGGAGCGCAGTCTGGTCCGGCTCTGGCAGAAAGGCTGGCAGATTGTGCGGGACGGGCAGAAACTGGACGTGTCCGATGACATATCCGGATTTCGCGAGACCATTGGCGACGCAAGATCGACGGGCAAGTCGGTCAAGGGAATGGAAATCGGTCGGGGCGGGTTCGCGCTCCGGGGTGTCTGCCCTATAGTGGCGGGTGACGGGACGATACTGGGCACGAACGAGATCATATTCTCCTTTACGCCATTGCTGGACCTTCTCAAAGAGTCGGAGAGCAATGAACTCGCGACCTATATGGAAACAAAGTATCTGGATATCGCGCCCAAACTCGCCGATGAGACTCTCTATCCCCGCGTGGGCGAGTCCTTCGTCCGCTGCGCCTCCACGAACGACGAGCTGCTGGGCCAACTGGTTACTCCGTCCATCCTCCAAGACGGATTGGCGGGGCGGGTTTCCGAAACGGCCGGACACTGGAATCTCACCGCATTTCCGGTGATCGACTACTCGGGCCGTCCGGTTGGGGTAAATCTTCTGGCGCAGAATGTAAGTGAGTTTCAGGCTTCGGTGAAGAATGTGGAAGCACAGGGCAATGCGGCGCTCCGGCGCCTGAATTGGGGAATCGCGGGCGGATCCGCGCTCATTGTGGCGCTATTGGCCGCCGTGCTCTCTTATATTGTTCTCGGGGTGAGCATGGGTGTGCGTTCCATCGCTCACGACCTGATCCTCGCGTCGGTGGAAATAGAAGACGCCTCCGATGCGCTGTCCGGCGCGGGCAGGCGGATCGCCGAAGGCGCATCCGAACAGTCGGCTTGCGCCGAGAAAACCTCGGAAGCACTCCGCAGAATAACCAACATCTCCGAGCAGAACGCTCGGGGGGCGGACCGGGCCGTACACTGCGCCCGAACAGCCCAGAATACTGCGAAAGCATGCCAGGAGGAGATGTCGCGTCTAACCTGTGCCGTCAATGATATCCAGACCGCCTCGGAAAAAACGGCGACCATCGTGCGCTCCATAAACGACATCGCCCACCAGACCAATCTTCTTGCGCTCAACGCGGCCGTCGAGGCGGCGCGCGCGGGAGCCGCCGGCGCCGGCTTTGCCGTCGTGGCGGATGAAGTGCGAAACCTGGCGCTGCGGAGTGAGGCGGCGGCCAAAGACACCGCCGACATGATTGAGCGTGTGCGGGGAAGCGCCCGGACGGGAGTCGAAGTTCACGGAGATGTCGCCGCACACCTGCAACAGATCGGCGGGGCGACCGATGAGGTGGAGGCGATTGTCGCCGAGGTGGGTTCCATGAGTCGACTTCAATTGGAAGGGATACGCGAGATCAACGTCGTCCTGTCGGAAATGAGCGATATTGTGCACCAGTATGCGGGGAATTCCGAGAAATCCGCCGCCGCGAGCGAAACACTGTCCGGACAGGCGAGACAGCTTGAAGATCTTGTGGAGGATCTGACTCATCTTGTCGAGGGCAGACCCGCCCGTGTGTCGCCCGAGGGGCTTTCGACGCCAGTACGGGCGTAGGACGCCGCCGCTGAGACTGTTCTCGGACGGTGCCACCCCGTCCCGACCGGGGGCTGAGCTATCCCCAGTTTGGTGCAGCCTGTGCGGTGGCCAGTATTTTGAGTGCATCCACGGCGTCCGATATTTTCT
>JAEUWI010000066.1 GCA_016791475.1 Candidatus Hydrogenedentota bacterium | reverse complement strand
CAGAAAATATCGGACGCCGTGGATGCACTCAAAATACTGGCCACCGCACAGGCTGCACCAAACTGGGGATAGCTCAGTACGCACAGACGGGATGTCGTGGCCGTGTGAGCGGGGATCGCGTTGCATTGGTGGGCCGCCTGAATCCGTTGGGACCCATGGGGCGGCGCCGTTCGGGCGATCTATGATGGTCGCCCGAAACTGCACTGCCCTTTCAGGGCGCAGAATTTGGGGGTGCCGCGAACCCCAGGCGATGCCCACCACGGCGGGTCAATGACCTGGGGCTCGAAGCTGCACTGCCCTTTCGGGGCGAAGACTGGCGCGGGGGCGCGGGGCATGGGTGCCGCGCGCGTGCAGGCGGGATATCGCGGTCGCTAGCGCGGTGATCACGTTGCGTTGACGGGCCGCCAGGATGCGTTGCGGCCCCTGGGGAGGCGATTCGGGGTGTGGCGTTCGCGTCCATTGGCGTGGAGGTGCGAAATGGGGACCGTGTGTGCGGTAATAACGTTGCGGCAAGTAGAGATCGTTCTACTCTTCGGCCCGAAGGGCCAGCGCAGCACAGCCCTGGGCAACGCCCAGGGTAAACGGGGCAAATGCCCCATAGCCCTGAAAGGGCGACGCAGGGAGGTCGTAGCGCAAACTCCGACCGCCGAGTTGTGCCGCCCTTTCAGGGCTGAATGTATGGGGTGTACCGACACCCCAGGCGTTGCCCGCCACGGCGCGTCAAAGACCTGGGGCTATGCTGCGCTGCCCCTTCGGGGCGAATACGGGGGAGATGCCGAACCTTAGGCGATGCCGGGGCCATGCGGCGCGTCAATGACCTGGGGCTGGAAGCTGTACTGGCCCTTCGGGCCGAATTCACCGTGGCGTCGGCTCTTGAACCCAGGTCCGTTGCGTTAAGGCTACGTTGCGTCGATTAAGAAAAGGCTCTCAGCACCTACAAGCGCCTCCTCGGATCTTCGGCCCGAAGGGCCAGTGCAGCCTTCAGTTCACCGCGGCGAACAACGCCCTGGGATTACGGAATCCAATAGTGAATCGCCCTGAAAGGGCAGCGCAGTTCATCGCCTCGCGGGATGCCGTTCACGTTATGTAGCACTGCGCCCACGTGCCTCGTAAGTAAGCGTCGTCGTCTATGATCGCTGCGCTGCCCTTTCAGGGCAAGTTATTGGGGAATCCCCAGACCCCAGGCGTTGCCCGCCACGGCGCGTCAATGACCTGGGGCTGGAAACTGCATTGGCCCTTCGGGCCGAAGGATGGCACGCGGGCGGGGCGTCGTGGTCAACTACGCGCGGCGCGCGTTGGATTGGAAGCCAGCGAATATGTTGTCGACCGTTGTGCGACGATTGGAGGGTCGGGCGTTGGTCGCCCGAAGCTGCACTGCCCCTTCAGGGCGATTTACGGGGGCGTCGCCAAACCCCAGGCGTTGCCCGCCACGGCGCGTCAGTGACCTGGGGCTGGAAACTGCACTGGCCCTTCGGGCCGAATTCACCTTGGCGTCGGCTCTTGAACCCAGGTCCGTTGCGTTAAGGCTACGTTGCGTCGATTAAGAAAAGGCTCTCAGCACCTACAAGCGCCTCCTCGGATCTTCGGCCCGAAGGGCCAGTGCAGCCTTGAGTTCACCGCGGCGAACAACGCCCTGGGTATATGGAATCCAATAGTGAATCGCCCTGAAAGGGCAGCGCAGTTGCTTGTGTCGCTGAATGAATTCACCCGCGTCCAAGGACCGTTTGGAGGATTTGCTTGCTGGAACATCAATGGAGGGTGCAACTGAACTACGCTGCCCTTTCAGGGCGATTCTTTGGGGGGCTCTCTGACCCCAGGCGTTGCCCGCCACGGCGCGTCAGTGACCTGGGGCTGGAAGCTGCATTGGCCTTTCAGGCCGAAGAGTAGGGCATTTGCGATGTGCCCGGACCCTGCTCCCAGCACCGAACATCCTACCGCCCTTTCAGGGCACATTTTGGGGGCACCTCAGAACCCCAGGCGGTGCCCGCCACGGCGCGTCAATCACTCGGGGCTTAAAATTGAATTGCCCCTTCGGGGCGAATTCGCCATGGTGTCCGCTGTTGAACCACGGCCCGTTGCGCTGAAACCAAGCTGCGCCGCCTAAGAAAAGGTCCTCAGCACGCATGAGTGCCCCCTCATTTCTTCGGCCCGAAGGGCCAGTGCAGCGTTCAGTTCGCCGCGGCGAACAACGCCCTGGGAATAAGGAACCCAATAGCAAATCGCCCTGAAAGGGCAGCGCAGTTCGTTTCGTCGCCTGAGGCAATGAATCGCGATGGGTTGCTCCGCCCAACAATCGTCAATCCCACACATACCGTTCGTCATAGGGCACGTCGTAATCCTTGAGAAACTTTCTGAACTCGTCCTGAAACGTCATCTCGCGGTGATGGTTTTCCTGATCGAGAATGTACGCCCGAACCGTTGCCGCGTGGATCGGGCTCACGGAAAACGCGCCATAGCCGCCCTGCCAGTGGAAGTCTCGAAACTCCGCGCCCTGGGTTTTGATCCACCGGGAGGAACCCTTCTTTACTTTCTCAATCACGTCGCAGAGGTCGCGCTTCTTGGATAGCTCGAAGAGCGCGTGAACGTGGTCCGCCGTGCCGCCGATCTCGATGGCGGGGCCTTCGAGATCGCGGAAAATTCCGGCCTGATACTCCCACAGTTTTGGGCGCACCTCCGGTGTGAGTACGGGCTCTCGGTGTTTGGTGCTATAAACGAGGTGGACGAGGATCTTCGCCAAGGACTGTGACATGAGCTCTCCCTTCGCTGCCGCCCGCTTGGGCATGTTTTGTTTACCAGTTTCCACAGTCTAGCGCAAGGGAATGATGAGTGCCACAACGTGGTTTGCGCGCGCAACCTCCGCGAGGGCGCGAGCACGATAGAACTGCGCTGCCCGTTCGGAAAATGATCGTCATTCTCGCGATTCATTCGGGGCGTCCCCAAGCCCCAGGCGTTGTTCGCCGGTGCGAACTGGATGCCGCTCTGGCTTTTGGGGGGCGATGGTTGGCCGGGGGCCGGTGGCGCCCGGTGGGGGCTGTCACTCTTTGGGCGATTCCCCCGCTCCGCCTGTATTCGGGCCAGGCGCTTCCTGTCGAGATGTTTCTGGAAGGGACAGGCACTGGAGATATTCGGCGTAGTCCAGATAGAGCTTCTGCGCCCGTGGCAGGGGCTTTTCCGACGTGACGCCCGGGGCTTGCAGATAGCCGTGGTATGCGTAGCCGGTGAGCATTCCCGTGTGGCGACTCGCGATATCGATTTGCTGTTTCACGCGGCTGAAGGAGGCCGGGTAGCTTCCGCCATATCCATGGCTGCCGTCCATTTCCCATAGTTCGAGGTCCGACCAGCAGTGCTTGCCGGTCTTCGCATGCCATGCGCTGTATTGCTTGTAGCACTCCTCGAGCATCGCAATACGGCGCTCCGGCTTATAGGTATACTGGTAGGGCACGTAGCCGGCTCCGACGGCGTCCTGATAGGCGAAGATGTCGACGGCGCTGCTCGCCAACAACGCCGGCGTGATAAGCGGGGTGCCCGCCGGAGCGACAAGTACGGGCTTTTCCGGAGCCAGGCTCCCGCAGAAGCGGGCCAGGGGGTCGTAATAGGCACTGGCTCGGGCGAGATCGTTCATCTCGTGCGTCAAGTACCAGCCATAGAACGACGGGTGCGAACCATACTTTTGCCAGAGCTCGTCCGCCACGTTTTTCGATATGGTCAATGCTCTGGTGTTGCGTGCGTCCCAGTCTGGCTTTTCGAATTCCCACAGGAGGTGCGTGTCGCCACTTCTGCCGAGGCCGAGAAAAACATGCATGCCGTGCTCGTCGGCTTCGGCGAGAAAAGCCCCCACCATGTCGAAGGAACAGTCGGAGCCTTTCGACAACCGCTGGACGTCCCCGTCGAAGAACTCAATGCCGGATGGATAGAAGAAATGCCCGAGGTACTCCACGTAGGCGAGTATCAGCACGCGCACCCCAAGTCGGTCCATCGCGGTGACGCTGTCTTTGACTACGTTTCGCAATGTTTCTGGTTTTGAGTCCGTCGCACCGCCAAGAACCGCGAGGGGTTCAATCCACATACCCTGCAGACAGGGCAAAGTCGGCGTCAGAGAATCGACGAACTCGATGGGCCACGCGCCTTTTTGTTCCCCTCCGGGCGTGCTTACCGTGTAGCGCACGTGGTGGGCGCCGGCGGGCCCATTGGCGGTACACCAGACCCGGGCCAGCCCACGCCCGCCCGATGGTATGGAGATTGTTTGCTCTCCGACCATGCTCGCGGCCGATTCGGAATCCATAAAGAAAGCCACGCGCGCGGATTTTTCCGTTTGGGCGGGATTCCGCACGGCGAGGCGTAGTTCCATTTGCGCGCCCCGTGCAACTGGACCGGGTGGAATCACCGTAAGCGCCGGCTCCACCGCAGCCTGTGCCACCGCCGTGGCCGTCGCAATCAGCAAGAATACTGCCACCAGACATAGTCGCATCGCTTGAGAACCTTTGTACTCATCCATGTGGCCGACACGTTCTCCTTCATGAACCCGCTTACGGCAAACATTGTGATGGCAGCGTCGGGAAGTGTCAAGCCCACTCCTGCGAAAGGGCCCGCATCGGGATGCTCAATTCCAGACCTGAAAAAGGATTGGGATTCCGTGTCCTCTGCACCAGCGCCCGTTCGTTGTATGATCAAGATGGGCGATGTGGCCCTCCAAGCAGCAGGGAGAATGAACGATGCGTGTTATGGTTTTTGTGAAAGCGACGGTGGACAGTGAAGCCGGTGCGTTGCCGGAGATGGAACTGTTCGAGGCGATGGACAAGTTCAATCAGGAGCTGATCGCGGCGGGGATCATGCGGGGCGAGGGGGCTGGGTTGAAGCCGACGTCGCAGGCGAAGCGGGTGGCCTTTGATGGCCCGAATCGCACGGTGATTGACGGCCCTTTCGCGGAGACGAAGGAGCTGGTGGCGGGTTTCTGGCAGTGGGAGGTGAAGGATATGGACGAGGCGGTGGCCTGGGTGAAGCGCTGTCCGAATCCGATGCCGGGGCCGAGCGAAATCGAGATCCGTCCGTTCTACGAGGAGGCCGATTTTGAGGCCATGTTTGCGGAGGTGGCGCGCCTGAAGGGTGAAGGGTGAAATTTGAAGGGTGAAGTATGAAGGGTGAAGGTCTACGGTCCGGCGAAGTTGGTGGGCCTTCCGGACTATATTGCCCTTTTCGCACTCATCTCATAGAATGAACTTCCGACAAGCCGTGTGTCGGGACGGTTAACCTATGAATGGGAGCAGCATGCGACGCACTTTGTACCGATTCAATGCGTTTTTAGTTTCTGTGAGCATTGCGACGCTTCAAGGTGTCGCGGCTGACCTGGGCGATGTTCCCGCGGGTGGATTTCGCTCGCCCGAAGGCGATCCGCGCTTCAGCACCGAAAACGGCGCCACGCCGCTGAACAACCTGGTCTTCGAATTGCTCGATCAGGCGTCGCCGGGCGCGGCGCCGTACTCCTTTCGCAACCCTCGAGCGGGATGGGTGTATCTTCGCGTATCGTACGATGGCGATGTTTCGCGGGGGGCGGTCATGCTCGATGGCGAGTCGGTCGCGCTGAAGCGGGTGGACGCGGATCTGGAGGCGATGCGTTATCTGGGCGAAGGCCCGCACACGGTGCAATTGGACGCGGAAAACGCGGCGGGCACACGCCTTGAGGTGCGCGCCGTCGGCGAACTGATTTACGCGACCTACGGACTCAATCCGCACATTCAGGAAACCGGCGTTTACACGTGGGAATACCTCCGCCAGCACTGCCTCGATCACTACAACGGCATCCTCGGCACGGGCGACGGGGTCAACGCACAGGCGGCGGAGCTTCGCGAGTGGACTGCGGAAGGCAAGCGGTGGTTTACGGTGCGGGATGTGCCCTACGACGCAGCGAACGCGGACGAAGCCTATGAGCACTGGGCGACGGCGCCGGGCATGACCCACCCGCTGATGAGTGGCATCTGGGCGGACGAGTTCGGCGTTGGCGAGAAATATGGAAAGAAGACGGCGGATATGTATCCGATCTGGAGCGAGGCGATCCGTCGACTCCATGCGAATCCCGCCTTTGCCAACCGTTCATTTTTCGCCTACGGTCCGTCGCGGCTTTTGCCCGCGCCGGACTTCGCGCAGATGTATCCCTTCATCCAGACGCTGATGGAGAGCGGCTACCGCCTTGCGCCCGAGTGGTATTTGCCCGAGGGCCAATCGCGACCGGGGCGTATCATCGAAAAGACGGCCGATCTGTTGGCCGAGTTCAGTCCCGGGTGGGAGCAGAGCAGCCGAGCGTCTTTCGAGCTGGCGCACGCGGGCGCGGCCACGGAACGGGTGCTGGCGCTGCTGCTATTTTCCGAGCCGGGCTGGGAAAACGGCGATTTGTTTCCGGGCTATAACTTTAACGTCTTTCTGGATGCCCAGCTTCAGTTTATCGCGACCGATCCCGCCTTCTTCGGCGTGCGCGGATTGCAGGGCTATCTTTCCGGCTACTGCGGCGAGGAGCAGACACGGCTTTTTGCGAGACTTGTCCGCCACTATGCCATTGAAGGCAAGACCACGCGATTTCTGGATGATCCTTATGTACTCCCCCATCTCCAGAATCCCGATCTGACAAACGGGGCGGAGGGATGGACCGTCGCGCCCGCAATTGCCGAGGTGGGTTCGGAAAGCATCTCGGTCAAGACGGTGCCGGGCTTTGGCACCCTTCAAGGGAAATACCAAGCGCCGGCGGGCATGGGCGATGTGGCCTTCTGGACCCGACGCAGCGCGGAAAGACCGAATGTGGTTTCGCAAACCATTCAGAAGCTGACGCCGGGCCGACTGTATTCTCTGCGCCTGATCACGGGCGACTTCCAGGAGCTCGCCAGTGGCGTATCCGTCCAGCGCAAGCATGCGGTCTCGGTGACGGTCGAAGATGTGGATTTCGTGGATGGTAAGTCTTTTCAGGCCGTGGTCCCGGCGGGATTCTGGTACGCCCAGGGCGCGTTCAACGCCCAGAATCCGTATTGTCTCAACTACCACCAACTGGTCTTTCGCGCGCGGGCCGAAACCGCCGAGCTGCGACTTTCCGACTGGACTTCGGCGGAATCGCCCGGCGGCCCCGATGGCGAAGAGCTGGTCTGGAATTTCTTCCAGGTACAGCCATATTTCGAATAGCGACTCCACCACTGTCACAATTGGCGCAGGCCGCTCGTCCTATCCATAGTGCGCGTGCGGCTTCACCCCGCGCCATCCAACGGTGAGTAGAAAGGGACGCATATGAAAATCGTGGTCATTGGTGGAAGCGGTCTGATCGGGTCGCAAATTGTCCGAATCCTGGCTGCCGAGGGGCATGAAGTGGTTGCGGCCTCGCCGCGCTCCGGGGTCGATACGATCACGGGCGAAGGCCTGGACGCCGCCCTGGCGGGGGCGGATGTGGTGGTGGATGTGGCGAATTCGCCGTCCTTTGAGGACAGGGCGGTGCTCGCTTTCTTCGAGACGTCGGGGGAGAATCTGGCCACCGCCGAGAAACGCGCGGGCGTGAAGCACCATGTGGCTTTATCGGTGGTGGGTGCGGACCGCATGCCCGACAGCGGCTATATGCGGGCGAAGGTGGCGCAGGAGCGGATCATTGTGGACTCGGGCGTGCCCTACTCCATCCTTCGGGCGACACAGTTCTACGAGTTTCTGGATGCCATCGCGGGCTCGGGCACGTCGGGCGACACGATTCGGCTTCCTCCGGCGAAGTTTCAGCCGGTGGCCTCGGCGGATGTGGCGGCGACCCTGGCCGGGATCGTGTTGGGCGCACCATTGAACGACATAGAGGATCTCGAGGGCCCGCTGTTGCTGCCGCTGGATGAATACATTCGGCGCTATCTGCGCGCGAAAGGCGATCCACGTGCGGTGGTCACGGATGTGGAAGCGACCTATTTTGGTGCGGCGATGGGTCACAATCCTTTGGTCCCGCTGGGGAAATCCCATGTCGGCGCGATGCGCCTGGAAGATTGGATGAAGGCGTAGAAGCCTGTCTCCACTGTTAAGTACGCTCGACGTGCATCCATGGGGTGCCGCAGGTCTTGACGGAATCGCAACCCAACGATATAATTGTGTTGATGATTCCGGATTTTGACAATCGAGGAAATCTGCCTCCCGGCCTGCACCCGGCGGAGTGGATAGCATTCGTGGAGCGGTTTGGACACACCGCTGAGCGGCGACGCCTTATCGACGGACTACACTCGACGATATTGCCCTTGTCCGGTGCGGGTTGCAGGGTCGTCTATGTGGACGGCAGCTTTGTCACTGCGAAGCTGTCGCCGCAAGATTTTGACGTGGTTTGGAAGACCGAGGGCGTCGATCTCCAGGCCCTCATGTCCAGCGAGCCGGTTTTCTTCCGGTTTGAAGGCAGGCACGCCGCGCAGAAGGCGAAATTTCGCGGTGAGTTCTTTCCATCGGGCATCGAGGCAGGCCCAAGTGGAAAAACGTTTCTCGAATTTTTCCAGACCGACCGGATGGGTAACCCGAAAGGCCTCGTGCGCCTGGACATCAAGGATATGAAACCATGATCCAGAATGAACGTGAATATCGTATCACCCGTTCCCAGGCGGAAAAATTCTCGCGCGCGCTGGAGGAAAGCGATTCGTATGGCGGTGCCGATCCATTGCTGGCGGAGTTGCACCGCTCGGCCCTTAACAGCCAGCTTGGTGAACTTCGGGAAGAAATGGCGGAGTACGAAGCGCTGAAATCCGGTTTGGTACAGGATATCGAGATTGATTCACTGGACGCTTTGCCGCGGGCCTTGATCCGGGCCCGAATCGCTTCGGGCATGAGCCAGAAGCAGCTCGCCGAGCGCCTTGGACTCAAGGAACAACAGGTTCAACGTTACGAAACCAGTGCCTACGCGGGAGCAAGTCTGACCCGGTTGCGGGATATTTCCGGCGCGCTCGGTTTGACGCTTTCGGGGGCGCTGCATCTGCCCCGGCGCGGGGGCGGCTGAGTTTTCTATGGCGGCGCGGGATGGTCTCTGTTATAGTGACTTTCGAGCCTCGCGTTGTGGCGCGTGTGTCAGGCTACCATGGAAAAATCGAATTGACCCCGGCGGTGAATCCGCTGGACGGCGGGAGGAGTGCGGCATGAATACCCACAGGTGGCTCATGGTGTTGGCGTGCTTGGTCGCATGCAGCGGCTGTTCCGTGATTTCGGGAACGGTGACGGATGCGGACTCGGGCGCGCCCCTTTCGGACGTGCGGGTCGGGGTGATGGTATTGCGACCGGGCAGAATTGTGGCGCGGTTTGTAGAGCGGGGCCGTACGAATATGCAAGGACGGTACCAGATCATCTACGGAATCTCCGCTTCCAGTGTCACGTTCCGACTGGAGAATTACCGTTCGGTGGCACCCGACAATATCTCCAATCCACTCGCGCTGGCTGTGACGATGCAATCCATCGTCCCCATCAAGGGCACGTGGAACGCGACCATTACGGTGGAGGGCGAGACGATTCCTCCCACCACGTTTGAATTTGACGAGGATGGAATGCACTGGCGTGCGGTCGGCAATTCATTCGGTATCGTTGAGTATGACTTTGATGGGAACGCGATCGAAATGGGCGACTATCTCACCGACAGCGATTTGCTCTTGGGGGAACTCGTCGCGTCACTTGACCTGAACGAATCTGGAGATGCCCTGAGCGGCACCATCACGTTCTCCGGCGATTTCTTCGAGGGCACCCGATGTGATTCGGGTTGCAGCGGCACAGTAGTGGCGGTGCCCGCGGGAAAATGAATTGGTTTCTCTGACCTTGGGGTGTAAGCGAATGGATTATGTACGCACGTTGCGTCGCAAGGGTTGGTTGCTGGTGTTGATTCTTGCGGGGTGCGGCCCCTCTTCCGGTGTGCCTTCAGGCGAGGCATTTGAGGAAGGCCGAAAGGCGATGTCGACCATTGATCGACGCGCGGCATCGGACGAGGGCGCTATCGCGGCCACGGTCAGGAAGTATGTGTTTGAACTTTCAGACACCCGCTCGCCGGAGGCGGAGGGTATCAAGGACAGTCTACTGTCACAGAGCGAGCGGGTCCACCCCGAATTGCTGGCATTGCTCGGGGATCCCTTGCAGCGGGAAGCGCTGCTGTCGCCCCTGCCAGCGCCGAAGCGCAGCGAAGACCCCAGAGGCCCGGGGGCCGCACCGATTCCACGAATGTTTGGCGGTGGTGGTTCGCAAGTGCCGGGCGACATGAGTATGGCCTTCGGCAAGGGCGCCAAGCGGCCTCCGGAAGCTCCGATTGATCGACTGTGTGAACTTTTTGGGGACCAGCCGCCGCAGACGGTCGTCCAAGCCCTGAAACCGTTCCTGGATGCCTCGGGGCACGCTGATCGACCAGATGTTGTGCGCGCTATCGCGGCATAGGGTTCTGTGGACGCAGTGGAGCCGCTGCGCGCGGCAATGACCGGAGAGAATCGCTATCTCGGCTACTCAGGGGTGGTGGGCCTGACCGCCGCGGCAAAACGAGGGCCATTGGCTCCTGAAATCGCAACAGCGCTTTTTCTCCCGCTTCAGGAGAGTATTCTGGGCGTGAAGGAAGGGCCCATCGTAGGACTGAATGAGGCCTGCGCGCTGTTGATACAGTTTGATCGAGACCAGGCACTGGCCTTTCTCCTGTCGGCGGAAATGTTAAGCCCGGATTCGATCCGGATCAACGGTGTTCTGGAAGCGCTATACGACGAGGGTGTTGAAGTACCCCGACCTGACCTACTGCGCGTGCTGCGGTCGATGCAGGAATTACCCGTGCTGACATGGCGCGCGCACACTACCGCAAAGTTGGCTCTGATGCTGGCCATGCATAAGGTACCAGAGGACCGCGCGCTGCTCGAGGCCCTTGCCGACTTCTCTCCCACGCCGTCGCAGATGACCGAAGCTTATCCCGACAATTTGGACACGATACGGGAAGGGGCGGCCGCTGCGCTACTTGTGTCGCATGGCCTCGATCAAGTTTGGAGCCGTGTCGAAAGAATGAGCGAGACGAATTCCCTCGGGGATCTCGAGGAATTTGTTAGTCAGATGGGGGCATTGGAACGCTTCAACTACCACGTGCTCAATGGCGGTCTGGGCGATTATTTCCATCGGGAAAGTGGCGCAGAGTGGTCCGCGGTAATCGCTGGCTTTACAAACCTGGGCATGCCCGGTAAAGCGGAACTCATGCGAAAGGCTTGTGCGGTCTTTGGAAAGGACGGACCCGCTCCCGAGCAAGAAGCCCGAGAGCAACAGGTTCTCGCGCTGAGCGAGGCGAAGTTTGCGATGTTCAATGGGTTGGAGGATGCCTACCGCGACAGCCCGGAAAATCTCAAAGTGCAGGTGGCTCGCCACGTGATCAAGAATGCCGCCCTCTTTCGCGAGAAGATCCCGCGTTAAACCGAGAATTCGCTACGGTCACATTTGCGAACCGGACCCCGCGAGAAATGGCAGAGATTTGGGTAGTTCGCTCACCCCCGCGCCAGCGTGCTATGCTTCGCGCGCGGGCTTCCGCCTCATGTCTCCCGCGGCGCCTGACCCGCGGTGACCTTCTCTTCACCGCGCGCGGTGCCGCCCATTTTACGGATTTCCTTTGTGGAAACCGCAGGACCGCATCATGAATCGATTCTTCGCCGCCCTCCTTCTTCTTTGCACACCTGTGGTTGCAGAGCCCCTGGTTTATCTGGACATGGCGCCCGTGCTGCAGCGTTGCGGGGGCGACACGGTGCTGCAGTATGACACGCTGAAACTGGTGGCATCGCTGCAGGGGCTGGTAAACCGGGACTCGCCACGCCTGGCGATTCGCCTGCTGGGCGGGTCGGGGCAATCGGGTCCGGTGAATGTGGACGACTACTGGCTGGAGATTCTGCAGCGAGGCTGGTTGAAGGAGCGGAAGGTACTTCGCATCGACACGCTGGAGGGGCTCTTCGCACAATTTCCCGAGGCGTTGACCGGTGCGGTGCTGTGGGACCCGAAGGTGCCGGCGACGTCGAACGTGGCCTCCACGATATGCGGCGTGGAGGGCTGGCTTCCGGTGCGGGCGGGCAGTGCGCTGCATGACCAGGTGGTAACGGCGGGACCGAAACTCCCGGTGAAATTGTCGCTGGTGGATCGCTTTGACGGCCGCGAGTCGGGCAGTGCGAAGTGCGATGCGTACCTTTGGGCAAAGCGGGAGTATCTCGACGCAGGTCGCTGCAACGATGGATTGCTGGCCTATTGCGTGGATGCTTTTTCCCAGACGCCGAAGGAGCCGGGTTTTCACTATCCCGATTTGGATAATGCGGTGCTCGCAAATCAGGATTACTATGTGGCCAATCGGGCCTTCTTCTTCGACTTGAGCCCCTGGGCGGATGAAGCGCCAAACGACGACCCCGGGCAGCCCCTGGGCACGGACCGGGCAACGTTCGCTGCGATCCTGAAGTCGCTCGCGACGCTGAATGGCGGTGCGAAGATGGCCACGGTGTCGGGATTTACCCCGTGGAACCAGAAGTATACCGACCACGGCAACGCGGGCGGCAAACACGGTGGGGTGGACACGGAGTGGGAACATGCGGCGCTGGTATCTTCGTATAACGCGATCATGGATGCCGACGCGCTGGGGCAGTCGGGCCTGGCGAACACCTCGGCGTACCGGCACTATCCGCTGAAGGAGCGCCACCTCCAGGCGCCCCCTCCCCCACGCCCGCTGGAGCCAAAGACCTACGTGCTGGTGTACATGGGCGACTACGATTCGTCCGCGTGGCTCTCGCGCAATATCCCCAAGGTCTGGGACGACCCCGCGCGGGGCACGATCCCCATGGCGTGGGCCTTCAATCCGAACCTGTCGGAGCGCGTGCCGTATGTGTTTGACCATGTATACGCGACGAAGACCGACCAGGACTGGTTCATCGGCGGGGATTCGGGCGCGGGCTACCTGAACCCGAACCTGCTCACGGGCGAGCGGCTGGGTTCCGGCCTGCCGGATGGGTTGGACCTGTGGGTGAAGCACAATCAGCGCTACTACACGCGCTTCGATTATTCCATTACCGGATTTGTCATCAACGGATTTCATGGGGATATGCCGCTGACTGTGCAGGAGGCCTATGCTAAATTCTCGCCACGGGGCGTGGGCATGCAACTTGGATTCGCGCAGCCGCTCGTGGGAGACACGCCTTTTCTACGCTTTTCCCGGGACCTGTATCCGGATCCCAATCACCTGGAAGGGGCCGTCTCCGAGGTGATGACCTCGGCGAAGGGAGCGGAGCCTCAGTTTCTCATATTCAGGATGATCCTGCAGAAGCCGAGCACGGTGGCGGCACTGGCTGCGCGGCTTAAGGCGGAGCACCCCGAGCGCCACTGGGATTTCTGCGACCCTTATACCTTTTTTGACCTGTACAAGCAGCATGTCGCCGGGAAATAGGTTGCTTGGCAGTGCACGTGGTTTTGCTGTACCATCGACTTGTTGGCAATGTTCAATGTGCCGTTACGCCTCGAGTTGGCTGTCGCCCCTGTGGAGATTGAATCATAAATTCAGCCCTGCAATTGGATCGGGATGCCCTGACTGCCTTCTGCAAAAAGTGGCGGATTCGGGAGCTTTCCCTGTTCGGGATCGCGTTGCGGGACGATACACTTTGAACGACAGTCCGGCCCGGCAAACCCCATTGGAGGATGCCGGGCCGTTTTGTTATTGCAGTATTCGAATTACGGACGGCGGTTCATACGGCTGCCGATGGCCAGGGTCATGGTGGCCAATCCGAAGAGGAAGAAATCGGAGAGGTGCTTGAAGAGCCCATCGGTAATATCTGACTCGGAGAAGTTACAACCGAATTCATCGTCGTCATCGCCTTCACCTTCACCTTCGCCTTCGCCTTCGCCTTCGCCTTCGCCTTCACCTTCACCTTCACCTTCACCTTCACCTTCGCCTTCACCTTCGCCTTCACCTTCACCTTCGCCTTCGCCTTCGCCTTCACCTTCACCTTCACCTTCACCTTCACCTTCGCCTTCGCCTTCTCCCTCGCCCTCACCCGCCGGCAGGTCGGTGGCGTCGCCGGGGAAAGTCAACGCATTAATCTCGGTGATATTGGAGGCGCCATCGCCGTCGGAATCGGCCCCTTCAATGGCCGTGAAACTGCGGCTGGCATTGGCATAGGCCCGACCGTAGCTGTTGCGACTTGGAACGGAACTGTGACAAACGGAACAGCTGTCCAGTCGCGTTCCCACAATCTGGGGATACTGCGCTCTCATATCGGCCAAGAATCCGCTCTCTGCGGCGGCAGACAAGGTGAAGAACAACAGGCCGAGGGTCAGGGTTACTGCGACTTTCATGCGACGTACTCCTTTTTCTTGAGTCCCCACCACAGAGGCTCCAAATGAATGCACCGGGAGCCGGGAAGAATTCCCGGACCTCGGGCTCGCTGAACGTGAGACGGACGTTGGGCGCGTTCACTTACATCCCGCGTCATTGGAAAGGCGTATGCCCGGTATTCTTGCCTTAACCGGCCCGCCTAAACTACACTTTTCACAGGGGACTCTCTCAACCAGAATTTTCGAAGGAGCACGTCACGCCATGGGTCGCTGGGTCATTCTGAGTGTAGTTTTCGCGGTATCGTCCGCGCTGGCGCAGGGGAATTTCGGGGGGGCGCTGGACGACTTGACCCGACGCCAGGAATTCACGTCCATGCGGACGAGCAGTTCGGCGGAGGAGCTGGGGAGCAATGGAGATTCACGGGAGATACCGCCGGGGGAAACGCTGGTGCTGCTGGATGCGGAGGGTCCGGGCGTCATTACCCACATCTGGAATACGATCGCCGCCTTCGATCCTTTCGCGGGGCGCTCGGTGGTCCTGCGGATTTATTACGACGGCAACGAGCAGCCCAGCGTACAATCGCCGCTGGGCGATTTCTTTGGCGTGGGCCACGGGGCGAACAAGTCCTTTACCTCCATGCCCGTGGTGGTGTCGGCCGGGGGCCTTTCCCGCTCCTGCTACTGGCGAATCCCCTTTCATAAGCACATCAAGGTCACCGTCACAAACGAGTCGCCGGTCTACCCCGTGGCCGACTTTTACTTTTATGTTGACTGGCAGAAGCACGAGAAGCTTCCAGAAGACACGCAGTATTTCCACGCCGAATACCGCCAGTCCATGCCGGCGGCGAAGGGACACTATACGATTATGGAGACCCAGGGCACGGGCCTCTATGTCGGCACCGTCTATTCCGCGCAACAGGTGGAGCTGGGCTGGTTCGGCGAGGGCGATGATTTCATCTACATCGACGGTTCCGAGACGCCCCAGCTCAAGGGCACGGGCACGGAGGACTACTTCAATGACGCGTGGGGCTTCCGGGAATTCAACGCGCCGTTTCACGGCGTGAGCCTGTATGAGGGCACCTATCCGGGCGACCGGGTATCAGCCTATCGCTGGCACATCATGGATCCCATCGCATTCAAGGAATCCATCAAGGTGACCATCGAGCACCGGGGCAGCGCGGTGGATGAAACCGCTCCCATCGAAGATGCGACCCTGAGCCGCTCGAATGAACGCCCGGACTGGGTGAGCTCGGTGGGCTTCTGGTATCAATATCCCCCCGTGACCCTGGGGGAGGCGCTGCCCCCCGTGGACAAACGCATTGCGCCGTACCGCGTGATTCCGGTGAGCGAACTGACGCACCGCTCGGATGAGAAGGGCCGGGTGCTCCCCTCCGAGGTGGGCAAACAGTACATCACGGCGGAGCCGACGGGCTTTTTTGAAGTCGACTTTTCCGTTACCGAGGCGGGCCGATATCAACTCAGCGGCATGTTTCAGGATAATCCGGACAGCGCCGTCTATCAGGCGGTGCTGGACGGCAAGAAGATCGGCCTTCCCATCGTGATGGCGGTGGAAGGCGGCGGGTTCGCATGGCACCAGCTCGACGCCTACGATCTTGCGCCGGGCACGCACACGCTGCGCTTCGAAAAGCTTGATCAACAGGTGCCGGTAATGCGATCGACGGGGCTGAAGGAAGACGTATTCGCCATTGAATACCTTGTGTTGCTTCGTCTGGAAGACCTGACGGGCTACCACGAGCTTCTGAACCAGCGGAAGGCGGAAAAGCAGAGATAGCATCGTCACAGAGGGACGAAGTGATGCGGAGCGGCGGTCCTGCGGGATCGTCGCTTCGCGTTTCGAGGGCGCTGTTGGTCGCTCCTTGTCCGAGATGAGCGCAAGAACGTATACTCGAGATTCATGGGTAGCGTGGATGCTGTTGTTCACCGAAAGCGCGGGAGTTGCGACTATGTTGAAGAAGAGTCCCTATGTGTTGGCCGCTGTGCTGGCGATGGTTGTTCTGGGTGCCCAGGCGAAAGAGGAAAAAGCGGGGGCGTCGAAGCCCTTTGGCGGGACACCCCAGACCATCCCCGGCGTGGTGGAGGCGGAGCACTACGACGAAGGCGCGGCCGGCGTGGCCTATCACGATGTGGACCCCCAAAATCAGGGCGTGGCCTATCGCGGCGAGACCGAGGTGGACATTGAAAAGCGACCGGATGCGTCCAATGGCCACGGGATAGGCTGGGTGCGCGAGGGCGAGTGGGTGTTGTACACGGTGGAAGTGAAAGAAGCGGGCGCCTATGCGCTGGAGATCCCCGTGGCGTCGAATAAGGCGGGCGGCACCTTCCACATCGAGATCGATGGCGCAGATGTGACCGGTCCGATTGCCATTCCCGACACAGGCGGCTGGGATAAGCTGAAGACGGTCACCGCAACGACGATCGCACTTGAGCCGGGCGTACTGCCGATGAAGATCGTCATGGATAAGGACGGCGAGTCGGGTGGTATCGGCGATATCGATCTGGTGCGGTTTACGAAGGCGGCGCCCGCGAATTGAAATGCGGCCCTGAAGCAACGATCGACCACAACCAAGAGCCTTTTCCCACAGATTAACTCAGATACACACAGATAAAACGGTCCGATGTATTCAGTTCTGGCCCGGCGTGCTTCCGCATCAACTTCCCTTTTTCTATGCTGCGCGCCACGTTCAGATACTTCGGATCTTCCTCCTCTTATCCTTGGGCGTATGCGAAGGAACCTTGCATGAAAACGTATCATCTGGCCAACACGGACCTCGAAGTCTCCCGCATCGCCTATGGCTGCATGGCTCTGGGCGGAAGCTGGGACAGCGCGCCCTTTGGCGATGGGGAGGTGAAGCGGGCCATTGATCTAGTTTCGATTGCGGTGGAGGCAGGGATTAACTTCTTCGACCATGCGGACATCTATGCGCGGGGAAAATCCGAGGAGGTATTCGCCGAGGTGCTGCGGGCGCTGCCCGGTTTGCGCGAGCGCATCGTGATCCAGTCCAAGTGCGGCATTCGCTTCCCGGATACGCCCGAAGCGGGCACGCCGGGGCGATACGACTTCAGTCACGACCACATCGTTGGCTCTGCGGAGGCGATCCTGGGGCGTCTGGGGATTGAGCAGTTGGACATCCTCCTGCTGCACCGCCCGGATCCGCTGATGGAGCCGGACGAAGTGGCCCGGGCTTTTGAGGCGCTGCACGGGTCGGGCAAGGTGCGTTATTTCGGCGTGAGCAATTTCAGCGCGAGTCAGGTGACACTGCTGCAGCGCAGTGTGGCGCAGCCGCTGGTGGTGAACCAACTGGAGATCAGCCTGCTCCATCACCACTTGATTTCCGAGGGCATCGGCATCAACCAGACGGGATACACCTACGCTGCGACGACGGGTACGCTGGATTATTGTCGGCTCCATGACCTGCGGGTGCAGGCCTGGACACCGGTGGCCCGGGGTCAGATTTTCGAGCCCGCGGACGATGCCCCCGCTCCCGTGAGGGCGGTCGCCGCGATGATTGGGGACCTGGCGGAGTCGCTGGGAACCTCCCGCGAGGCCATCGCCCTGGCGTGGCTGCTGCGCCATCCAGCGGGAATCCAGCCGGTGGTGGGAACGTCAAGTCCGGAGCGGCTGCGCAACGCCTGCAAGGCCGACGGCGTGGAATTGAGCAGGGAGGCCTGGTACGGCCTGCTGGAGGCTGTTCGGGGCAAGCCGGCGCCCTGACGAATAGAGAATGTCGAGAAAGGTTCCCCGCCCCTGAGGGCGTCGATGGGATCGGAGTGAAATTCCGCCTCCTGTCAACCGCTATCCGTGGTCCTTCAATCCAGATTCGGCGTTCGTCTGTTGATTGTTTCGCCACTTGTTGCTACGATGGCGCAATATACGCTCTTTACGCTGTTCTGCCCACTTGGAACGTTCTTGGGCAGGCGGGCTGCAATTTCTGGAAATAAAAGGCTGCAACAACATGAATTCAATACGAAATCTTGCCTGCCTCACGCTGCTGGCCCTGGCGCTTCTGGCCGCGGGCGCGTCGCACGGCGAACCGCTCCACACCTACCTGACGTATTCGGGCGCCCCGGAGACCTCTGTCGATATCAATATCATTCTGCCCAAAGAGGCGGAGTCCGTGGACGTCTATTACGACACGGAGGCGCGCGCGGAAGCCTCGGCCTATGCCCACCATGTCAAGGCGGAGTATGTCCAGACCCCGATGGAACTGAGCGACCGACGCATGGTGTATGTGGCCGCTCTCAAAGATCTCACGCCGGGAACGGTATACCACTTCATGACCAGCGACGAGGTCGGCGGTCCATCCAAGCCGCGGAAGTTTCGCACGCTTCCGGGCGGCACGGCTCCCTTTCGCTTCGTGAACGGCGGCGACATGGGTGTGGAAGGCGCGGTGATTCCCCTGCTCACACTGGCGGGCAAGCAGGACCCGGATTTTGCGCTGATCGGTGGCGACATTGCCTATGAGAACGGCCTCATCGGCGGTTTTGCCACGTGGGACACGTGGCTGAAGAACTGGGATACGCTGATGGTAACGACGGACGGCCGCATGATCCCCATCATCACCGCGATCGGCAATCACGAGACCAACCGCTACAATACGGAGGATCTGGGGCTGCGTGCGCCGGGCTACATCAGCCTCTTCGGGCGCCAGGGCGCGGATATTTACTATTCGCGCAAGATTGGGGATCTGTTTGTGGCCTTTCTGCTGGATTCCGGCCACCTCCGCCCCCATGCGGGCGCACAGACGGAGTGGCTGGCGGCGGAAATGGCCGCGCACAAGGATGTGAAGTACAAGTTCGCGGCCTACCACGTGCCCCTCTATCCGGCTCACCGCCCCTATGATGGCGAGGGTTCGGCCCTCGGCCGGGTTCACTGGGGTCCCTTGTTCGACCAGTTTGGCCTGACCGTCGGCCTGGAGCACCACGACCACGTGATGAAGCGAACGAAACCCATCCGAAACGGGCAGGTGGCGGAGCAGGGCACGGTCTACGTGGGCGATGGCTGCTTCGGCCGGGACCCCCGGGAGATCGATCCCCAGTTACGCTGGTACAACAATGTTGAGGCCGCAGCGGCCCACTTCTGGGTGATTGACGTGGCGGAAGCGGGCCTGAAGTTCAAGGCGATTGACGCGGCCGGGGCCACGCGCGACGAGTTCGGCCTTCCCTGAACTCCCCTGAAATGTGACGAGTTTACAGGGCGGTCCTCCCGATGGAGTGGCCGCCTTTTTCACGCGATCCGCACCGTCTCCCCGAGCGAACTGATGGTCACCTCGCCCGTACCGAGGTGAAGTGTGATGGTACGCGGCTTTTCCCCGCCGACGTCCTCGGCGTGGACCAGCAGTCCATTCTTCCAGAGCACTTTGCGGACGATGGTGTAATTTCGCGCCCCGATGTCATGGGTGATGGTCTTGACGGGATTTCCGCACCCGGCGAGGCTGATCAGCAGCCTGGACTTGACCGCGCCGGCCTCGTACATCCCCTGAAGCAGTCGCATAGTGCCCAGATCGGCACAGGTTGCGGGCCCGCCGGACAGTTCGGGCCGGGTATCCCGTGCGATGGGCAATTTGGCGTGAATCAATCCGCCGATTCTGGCGACCGGATCGTACATGGCGACACCGACACAGGAGCCCAGGGCGTAGGAAATGAGGTTGTCTTCCGGATCCGAGGAGATGGCCAGCCCGCCTATTTCAACGCGTATGAGCATGTGTGGAGGTCTTAGTTACGGTGGACTTCAGCGCCTCATTATACTAAAAAGGTTGAGGTGAGGCGTACCACCACGTCGCGGATCCTGGAGCCGGGGAGCCGACCAGACAAAGGGGCGTGGTTTCGAGTTTGACCGGTATGGCGGCTCTCTGCTATACTTTCGCTTCTGAAATTCGCATCGACTCCGTGTTGCAGACAGCCGGTGGCTTTCGGGCCTTAAATATCCTGCCGAGACCGAGGACGAGTGACGCTCTTAACCGAGATTCTCCGCCCGTGTTGTCTGTTTCCACGACGACACGGTTTTTTTGTTGCGAAAACGCATTGAATCTATCACAGGAAGGAGGTGAATTCTCTTGGCAAGACCGGAAAAAATTGCTGCCGTATCCGAAATGAAGGAGCGGCTTGAAGCGAACCAGATCGCTATCGCCACGCAGTACGTGGGTATCAACGTGGAGAAGGTAACGGAACTTCGGAGTCAGCTTCGCGCCGCGGGCGTGGAGTTCAAGGTGTACAAGAACACCCTGGCCCGCCGCGCCCTCAACGAGCTCAACATCGAAGGCGCCGCGGATTACATGAGCGGCCCGACGGCGTGGGCCTTCTCGAACGATCCCGTTGCCCCGGCCAAGATCCTGAAAGACTTCGCGAAGAAGTCCCCGAAGGTGGTCATGGTGGGCGGCGTGCTGAACGGCAAAGCCGTCAGCGGCGAACAGCTCAAAGCCCTGGCGAGCCTGCCCTCGCGCGAGCAGCTTCTGGGCCAGGTGGTCGGAACGATCGCCGCGCCGCTGCGCAACTTCGTCGGCGTGCTCAATGCCGTCCCGCGCAATCTCGTGGGCGTTATCGACGCCATCGAAAAGAAAAAAGCCGGGGAGAACGCCGCCTGATTCCCAGGTACGTCCCCGCACTAACCCATTAACGAAAACAAATCAAATTACACACGGAGACAACAGACCATGTCTGATAAGTTGAACACGATCATCGACAGCATCGCGGAACTGACCGTTCTCGAACTGAGCGAACTGGTGAAGGCCCTTGAAGAGAAGTTCGGCGTGACGGCCGCCGCCCCCATGATGATGGGCGTGATGCCCGCCGCCGGCGGTGGCGACGACGCTGGCGAAGCCGCCGGCCCGACCAAGTTCGACGTGATCCTGAAGGAACACGGCAGCCAGAAGATCGCGGTGATCAAGCTGGTGAAGGAAATGTGCGGCCTGGGCCTCAAGGAAGCCAAGGACGTCGTCGACGGCTGCCCGAAGGCTGTGAAGGAAGGCGTTTCCGCCGACGAAGCCAAGAAGCTGAAGGAAGAACTGGAAGCCGCCGGCGCCGTCGTCGAGCTGAAGGGCGTCTAATACGCTTCGATTATTTTGAGTTACAAAGCGGCCGGACAACGTGTCCGGCCGCTTTCTTTTTGTCCAGTGGCAAACCCAGTGTCAGACCTGACGCCAGAGCGCGAGACCCAGCGCCGCCAGAAGCATCAGGAAGATATCCGCCAGGTTACGGGAAGCATCGCCGAAGGCGCCGCCAAGGCAGCCTGTGGGAACTTCGAGATACTCCCGCAGTTCATCCTCGCTCAGCATGCCATTGCCGCTCAGATCGAGTGTGAGGAATTCCCCTTCGGTCAGCCCCGCCACGGTGAGTCGCGCCTCTTCGAATGAGAGGAGACCGTCATGGTTACCGTCGGCTGTGTCGAAACCATCCAACAGCGACTGAGCAGCTTCCTTGAGCGGATCTTCTCCTTCTCCTTCTCCTTCTCCTTCTCCTTCTCCTTCTCCTTCTCCTTCTCCTTCTCCTTCTCCTTCTCCTTCTCCTTCGCCTTCGCCTTCGCCTTCGCCTTCGCCTTCGCCTTCACCTTCTCCTTCTCCTTCTCCTTCACCTTCACCTTCGCCTTCTCCTTCACCTTCACCTTCGCCTTCTCCTTCACCTTCACCTTCACCTTCGCCTTCGCCTTCGCCTTCACCTTCACCTTCACCTTCACCCGCAGCCGGCGGTATATAGGTAATTGTCAGTTGCGGGCGATTGGCTTCCGTCGGGTGCTCCCTGGAATCAAAGCGACTTGCGGTGCCATTCTGGCTTTCATCACCCAGGATGAACCACCCGAAGTTCTCCGCGGGTGCGTCCAGCAATGCCTGAACCTCGGCCACGAAGTCGGGACCGGTCCACGAGTAGGGCCCCAGCTCCAGCACCTGAGCCGAAGCAAGGGTGCCGCCGATCCGATCACCACCGGGCGTCTCCCAGCTTTCTGAGTCGAAAAAAGTGTGGATCCAGGTGGCGTCCCCCTCCACGGCGAGCGTTCCCGCGCCACCCGGCTCACCGGCGTCGGATGCGCCCTCACCCCAGTCTCTAGCGACTCGCTCCAGTTGGATGGAGAGCCCTCCCTCGATGCCTACGGCCACTCGGGAGAGATTGAGCGTCAACACCGCGTCGGTAATTTCGGAGCCTTCCGGTATGGCGCCCGCGATGTCAAACGCGACCAGGCCCCTGCGGGCCGCGCCATTGTTCGTCAGACCCGCGAACACGTAGTCGCCCGCGCCATTCGCGGTGGCGCCCTGGGGATTCTCGTAAAGCGTGCCGTCTTTCACCGGCGACAAAACGACAACTTCGGGACTCCCGGTCCCCGCCCAGGCGGCAACGCCCGGCAGGATAGCCGAAAAAAGTCCAACCGCCAGGACAATCAGTTTCTTTCTGGTCATGCGCATTCCCCTGTCCGCGGCCTCTTGCCTGCGGAACGTTTCGTTGCAACACCCACTCAGCACACGCGTCAATCCCGTCCAGCGGACTGAAGGGAAATGCTCACGCACACACTATAAAGACTGCCCGCGGACGATCCTGATCGAACGCGGGCAGTCGCTTATAGTCTCATATTAAGGGTCAGCTTTTCCTCGTGACGCCTGTCCAGGCGCTCAGCGTCATCAACGCGACACCCATCAGGAAGAGATCTCCCAGGTAATGCTGGAGCTTCGCGGAAGTGTTATCCGCTTCGCAACAGCCCGTTCCCGGCTCAAGTTGTGCGTTCAACTCGGCCAACGACAGGAACCCGTCGCCGTTGAGATCCAAGGTATCAAAATCGCCGTCGGTCAACTGCGGATATGCCGCTCGGGCCTCACCAATTGACAGCAGGTCATCCTCGTTTGTATCGGAGGCGACAAACGCGTCAATCAACAATTGGGCGATCTGGTCCAGATTCAATTCACCTTCACCTTCACCTTCGCCTTCGCCTTCGCCTTCGCCTTCGCCTTCGCCTTCGCCTTCACCTTCACCTTCACCTTCACCTTCACCTTCACCTTCACCTTCACCTTCACCTTCACCTTCACCTTCACCTTCACCTTCACCTTCACCGCTGCAATTGTCCAGCACGACAACGGTACGCTGGGCCACGGACTCGTTGCCCGCCAGGTCGATTGCCGTGTAGGTCAGCACATATTCACCTGGAACAGTGGTGTTAACAGCGCCGGCTGTCACCACGTCGACTGCGCCGTCGATATTATCGTCGGCGGTTGCGCCTGGATCGGCATAAGGGCCTGAGGCGCAGTTCACGATATTGGCGCCGTCATTGTTGTTCAGCACGGTGATATCGGGCGGTGTCGAGTCGCTTGCCGAGAGGAGAATGGTGGCTTCATCGATAAGCTGCGGATCGCGCACTTCGGCCGAGTTTTCTTCGAATCCGTTTGCGGCGGCGAAGAAAGTGTAGTCCGTTGGTGGAAGGGCGGGAAACACGTAAACGCCATTGTCATTCTGCGTGATGTCGGGGAAATTGGGCGGCTGTACCCGCACTGTGGCGTTGGTGATGGGCGCCTGGGTGGATTCGTTCTCCACGGCCACGGCGACGGTTACGGTGAGCAGGGTGGCGTTGGAGGTGAGGCGGTAGGGTGTGAAATCTACGGGACCTTCCATGCCGGCCTCGATGGCAAAATAGTCATCTGTACCCCAATCGTTCGCCTCGGCCTTGAGGGTCTGACCCGACTCGTTGACGATGTATTTCCCGCCGGTGGCTTCAAAGGTATTCGACCCGGTATTTTCGAGGTCGTTGACGTCGCCCAGCACGGGGAGGGGTGCGAGAACATCACCTTTCAGGGCGGGCGCGAGAATCCGGATGGCTTCGCCCGCGATGCCCCGGAAGGTGTTGCCCGTGATGTTTACGGCGGTGTCCTGGGTCATGACGCCGCAGCTTACGTTTTCGATGGTGCAATTCTGGAGGACCGAAGCCGAGGATTCGAGGCCGGAAATTTGAACGCCCAGATTGGCGCCCGGCTCGCGCCCATCCACGACGACATTCTCGAGTACAAGGCTTTCGCTGTCGGCACGCACGAGGATTGCGCCGTCGGCGGGTCCGTTTTCCGGCATTCGGACGGTGAGATCCTGAAGCGCGCCGCCGGCTGTGGCGTCCAGGAGGACCGCGCCCACCTCGTCGAGGGTGGCGGGGTCGGGTTCAATTACGGTGGACTCAGGCGCGCCCGGATTTGCGCCCGCGATGCGGATGTTGGGGGCGAACTCGACCGTTTCGGCGTAGTTTCCCGCGGCGAGGCGGATGCCAATCTCGCGTTCCTCTTCGAAGAGTTCGAGGGCGAGTAGAAGGGCGTCGCGGACGCGGCCGAAGGGCTGTCCGGCGGTTCCGAGGGGGTCGGGGGCGTTCAGTTCCGCCGCGTCGACCTGGACTTCATCGAGGACGACGACTTCGCGGGCGACGGTGGGGGCGGTATTTCCGGCGTTGTCTTCACTGACGAAGGTGACTTCATAGACTCCGGGGGTATTGGTATCGACGGTGTCGCCGCCGATATTGATCGACTCCGTCAGATCGCCCCCGCACTGGTCCTCGGCAATGGCGCCGAGGTCGGTGACGGGTGTGCCGGCGAGGACGGTGATACGTTCGGGGCCGACGAGGTCCATCTCAGGCGCTTCGCTGTCGCCGACGAGTACGGTCCGCGTGACGACATCGGCGGAGTTTCCGCTGCTGTCCGTGGTCTCGTAGGTTATGGTGAACTCTCCGGGCTCGACAATTTCCTTGTTGTAGCGTTTTCCGTCCGCGGCGGTGATGGTTTTGGTCACAGTGGTTTCGCCATCGCAGTCGTCGGCGCCGGTGGCGCCGGGATCTTCGAGGAGGTCGCCGCATTCGAGCTCTATGACGTCCGGCCCGTTCATGATGATGCCGGGGGCACCTTCATCCGCGACGATGACGCGTCGGCGGAGCTGGGTTGCGGGCAGTTCGGCGAAGCCGTTGTCTTCGATGATGTCGTAGGTGATGATATAGGTGCCGCGCTGGGTGATATCGACCACGTCGCCGCCTACGACGACGCCGTCGAGGGGATCGCCGGAGCCGCCCGATTCCGCGGTCGCGCCGGGATCTTCGAAGAAGCCGACGGTACACTCGACGATAACCTCGGTATCGCCGTTGAGGGTGATGAGGGGTGGAATCCCGTTGACGACGGTCACGGTCCGCACGCGCTGGGCGGAATTGCCGCTGCTGTCTTCGACGGTGTAGGTCACGAGATACTCCCCGGGCGTATTGGGGTCAACGGTGTCGCCACCAATGACGACGCTGCCGTCCAGGGCGCCTTCGCAGACGTCATCGGCAAGGGCGCCGGGTTCGATGTAGGCGCCGCCGATGGCGACGGAGAGTCGGGGGGAGTCTTCGAGCGTGAGCACCGGGGCGGTGGAATCTTCGACGGTGACGGTTCGTATGAGCTGGGTGTTGTTGCCGTTGGCGTCGGTAACGCTGTAGGTGATGAAGTAATCGCCGAGGGCCGCCTCATTCACGCCGCCGGAGATTTGAAGGAGGCTGGTAATCTCGCCGTCCACGTTGTCTTCCACGGTGGCGCCGAATTCCCGGTAGGGCGTTCCGCATTCGAGGTTCAGGGTCTCCGGGCCATTGAGCGTAATGACGGGTGGGGTCGTGTCCGGGATGGCTACGGGGAGGCTGAAGGGAGACGTGTTGCCGCCCGCGTCGGTCAGGGTTGCGGTGAGGTTCATGCCCTGGTAGGGCTGGAGGTCGACATCGGCGGTAAACGCGCCGCCCGCAACTTCCAGGGCCGTGATGAAGATTTCACCTTCGTTTTCCTCGTCGGCGAAGAGCTCGACGGTTCCCGCGGCGATCGCCTCACCGGCCAGGGGGGCGAGTGCGGTTATGACGGGGCGGGCCAGTTCGGCATTGCCGCCGTTCAGCAGGCGAATAGCTTCGAGGCGGTTGCCTTCGAAGGTGGAATGGCTGATGTGATTGCCGAGGCTTGCCGGGCCATCGACGACGATCCCGATACCGCTGTTCTTTGCAATGGTGTTGCCTTCGCCGGGGCCCGAGCCGCCGATGCGGTTGGCGTTTGCGCCCTGGCGGATCAGGATGCCGACGGCATTGCTTTCCAGGCTGCCGCCGTCGATATCGGGGCCGATGAAATTGCCCTGGATCACGTTGCCCGTGGTGGCGACGCCCTGGAGGCGAATGCCCTCACCGGCGTTTCCGGAGATAACATTGCGCTGGTTCGAGTCGGGACCGCCCACGGCGTTATTCGATGCGCCGAAGGTGATGTCGATTCCCCGCGCCCCATTGGGGATGGGGTCCTGTCCGGAGGCGTCGAGGCCGATGAAATTGGCCCGAACGACATTCAGGTCCGTGCCGGGCCCGTGGATGGCGATGCCATCGCGCCCGTTGCCCGAGATAATGTTGCCCGCACCGGCATCCGCGCCGCCGATAAGATTGGCGGAAGCGCCGGCCCCGATGCGCACGCCGGCGACCCGGTTGGGAATGGCCTCGGTTCCGCTCGCATTGACGCCGATGGCGTTTCCCTGAATGAGATTGAGTCTGGCTCCGTCGTCGGAAATGCGAATGCCGTCTACTCCGTTTCCGGAGATGACGTTGGCCTGGCCCGCGTCGAGGCCGCCGATGGCGGTGCCGCGCACGCCGCCCTGGAGGCGAATCCCGCAGTCGCCGTTGGGCAGGGGGAGGGTTCCCGATGCGTCGGTGCCGATGTAATTGCCTCCGATGCGATTGTCGAGGGCTTCCTCAACCAGACCCCGTTCTCTCGTGATGAAGACACCGTGGCGTCCATTGCCCGAGATGATGTTGCGATCGGCGGGGCTGTCGCCTCCGATGGTGTTGTCCGAGGCTCCGAGACTGATTCGGATGCCATCCCGTCCGTTGCTGCGCGCCGTAGCGCCGTCGTTGCCGATGTTGCAACCCCGCACGATATTGCCCGTGGCCGTTGCGCCGCCAATGGCGATGCCGTCGGCGGGAAAGTCCACGATGGCGAGGTTCTCGATGGTGTTGTTGGGGGAGGCGATGATGAGGCCGATCTCGCCCCCGGTCAGGAGTTCGCCGCTGAGTGTAACGGCGAGATCGCCGTTGATGGTTGTGGCGCCCTCGGTCAACTGAGGCAGGACACTGTCCACCGCGATCGAGGCGCCCGGGCTCAGGGAGAAGAGGATGGTATCCGCTTCGCCATTGCTGTTGGAGGTTTCGATGGCCTCGCGGAGCGTTCCCGGTCCTTCCGAAGCCGTGGAGGTAACCGTAAGGGTCGCGGCGGGTGCGCTCAGGGCGCAGAGCACCGGAATCGCGCTCAAGAGAGCCTTGACAACGAACACGGCAGCAGATTTGCCCATGAGATTTCCCTTAACTTCTTCCTGAATTGACCCGATGCCACTTTGCTACAGTATATCGGGAGTCGGGGAAGTTGGCAAGGCGCGGGGGAAAGGGGTTACCCTCCGATTCGCTTGAGGATCTCAATTCCCCTGAGTATGGTCTCATTCTTTGCGGCGAATGAGATGCGAAAGTGGGTCTTTCGGGCGCTGAACACGGAGCCGGGAATGATGAGGAGGTTGTTTTCGATGGCCTTGGCCACAAAAGCGTCGCCATCGCCACCGGGGGCCTCGGGGAAGATGTAGAAAGCGCCCCCGGGCCTGGTGACGCTGAAGGTGTCCTTCAGGCCGTTGTAGATCAGGTCGCGCTTCTCGCGGTAGGCCGCCACTTTGGGCTCCATGTCGGCCTGGAGCGCTTTCACGGCGGCTTTCTGCACGATGGAGGGCGCGCAGACGAAGGTGTACTGCTGGAGGGTGTTCATCGCCTGTATGATGTCGCTCGGCCCAGCCGCCCAGCCCAGACGCCAGCCGGTCATGCCCGCGGACTTGCTCAGGCCGTTGAGGAGGATGAGCTTGTCGTACATCCCCACCATGGTCGCGGCCTTTTCATCGTAAAGGAGCGACTCATAGATTTCATCGGTGATGACCAGGAGGTCGTGCTTCTTTGCGACGGCCGCGAGGGCTTCCAGATCGGCCTTGTTCAGGGTGACGCCCGTTGGGTTGCCCGGGGAGTTCACGATGAGCATTTTCGTCTTCGGCGTGATGGCGGCCTCGACCCGCTCGGGGGTGAGCTTGAAATCGGGGTAGGTGTCCACCGGCACCGGCTTGCCGCCGAGCAGGTTGATGAGGTGGGTGTACATGACGAAGTAGGGGTCGGCAAAGATGACTTCATCGCCCGGATCGATGGTCGCCATCAGCGCGAGGAAAAGGCCGCCGGATACCCCGCTGGTGATCATGATGTTTTCGGCTTTTGCGCCAAATCGCGTGTCGTAATACTGGGCCACGCCCTCGCGCAGCTCCTCAATGCCCCAGGTCTGGGTGTAGCCGTTAAAGCCGGCCTGAATCTGGGCGATGGCTTCGTTCTTTACCACGGTGTCCACGTCATAGTCCGGCTGGCCGATGCTGAGGTTGACGGGGTCTTTCATGGTGGCGGCCATGGCGAAGATCTTGCGGATGCCGCTGGCGTCAATGCGGCTCATACGTTCGGCGAGGATGGGCATGGGGGAGTCCTTGTGAATGCTGGGGTGGTTGTGGAGGGGCATTGTAGCGACTGGGTGGTGGGCGGTGCAATTGGGGGGAGTGGATATCGGACGGATCCGACGGATTGGACCGATCAGATCGGTCTGATCCGTCCGATCCGTCCGATTCGCTTGATTCACGGTGTGCGCAAGTCTACCATTCACGCCAGACCGATCCAACGGAAGGAAACCCCAATGAAAACCCGCTCTCTCGCGCGCATCCTTTTCATCGCCACCGTCACAACGCTTTCGAATTTTTCGGCCCGGTGCCAGCCTCTCACGCTCCACCTCACACCCGATGGCAACGACACGGCCACCGACGGGCCCTTTGCCACCATCGCCGGTGCGCGGGATGCCATCCGCAAGCTCAAGGCCGCCGGGCCGCTTTCTGGTCCGGTGCAGGTCGTGGTGGGCGATGGCGAGTATGGCATCACAGAGCCTATTGTCTTCACGCCGGAAGATTCCGGTACGGCGGAAGCCCCGATCACCTATGAGGCCGCGCCCGGTGCGAATCCGGTTATCCACGGCGGCCGGGCCATCACGGGCTGGCGGCAGGAGGGCAACTTCTGGGTGGCGGATATTCCCGCCGTGCTGGACAGGTCCTGGACCTTCAGCCAGTTCTTTGTGAATGGCGAGCGCCGCACGCCCGCGCGCACGCCGAACGCCACGAACCTGGCCGGTGATTATCCGGAACCGAACGACCTGTTTTACACGGTGGGGCCGGTGATGGAGAAGAATCCCACCACGGGCGAGGAAACGAAGAGTGCAACACGCTTTTACTACAAGCCGGGCGATCTCACTTCGTGGGCGAGTCTTCAGGATGCCATCGTGGTCGTGTATCACTCGTGGGAAACGGCGCTGCTGCGCCCGAAGTCCATTGACGAGTCCAACCGCATCCTTGAGTTTACGGGACCCACGAACTGGGGCTTTGGCTACTGGCATCCGGATCAGCGCTACTACATCGAGCATCTCTTCGAGGGGCTGGATCAGCCGGGCGAGTGGTTCCTCAACAAGAAGGAGGGGCGTCTGTACTATTTGCCCATGCCGGGCGAGGACATGAACACGGCGAAGGCCATGGCGCCCGTCGCGCCGCAGTTGCTGCGCCTCGAAGGCAAGCCGGCCGAGGGCCAGTTTGTGTCGCACCTCAACTTTCGCGGCCTGAAGTTTTACTACACCGAGTTTGCGGTGAAACCCGAGGGGCACAGCGACGGCCAGGCGGCCGCCAGTGTTCCCGCCGCCATCGAGGCGACGGGTGCGCGCAACGTGCACTTTGACCAATGCGAGGTGGGGCATCTGGGCACCTACGGCGTGTGGTTTCGCCGTGGCAGCCAGGACAACAAGCTGACTCGGAGCGAGGTGTATGATCTGGGGGCGGGCGGTATCCGCGTTGGCGAGGGCGCGAGTCCGGCGACGGAGAATGAGGCCACGCTGCGCAATGTGATCGACAATAACTTCATCCACGACGGCGGGCGGGTCTTCCGGGGGGCGGTGGGGGTGTGGATCGGGCGCAGCTCGTACAATCAGCTTTCTCACAATGAGATTTGCGACTTTCGCTATACGGGTATCTCGGTTGGGTGGTCGTGGGGCTACGACGAGAGTTCGGCCCACGACAACATCATCGAGTTCAATCACGTTCACAACATCGCGAAGGGCCAACTCAGCGACACGGGGGGCATCTACACGCTCGGCGTCTCCCCCGGCACCGTCATCCGCAACAATATTTTCCACGATGTGCTTTCCAGTCCCAAGGTTTCCGGGGGCTGGGGCATCTATTTCGACGAGGGCAGCACCGGCATCCTCGCGGAGAACAACCTGGTCTACAACACCCTGACCGGCACCCTGCACCAGCACTATGGCCGTGACAACCGGGTGGTGAACAACATCTTTGCCTTCTCCCATGGCGGCCAGCTTATCCGCTCGCGGGAGGAAGAGCACAACTCCATTTTCTTCGAGAACAATATTGTCTATTTCAACAACAACGCGCTCCTCGGCAGCACATGGAAGAACGGTAATTTCAAACTGGACAAGAACGTGTACTGGACCTCGATGCCCGATGTGGTGGAATTGGGCGAGATGGATTTCGCGGGCCGCACGTGGGAGGCCTGGCGGGCCGAGGGCCATGATGTGAACTCGGTGATTGCGAATCCCGGCTTCGAGAATGCCGAGGCGGGCGACTTTCGACTCAAAGCGGATTCGCCCGCGCTGGCGTTGGGCTTTAAACCGATAGTTTACAGCCAGGCGGGCTTGTACGGGGATCCGGGTTGGGTCGAGAAGCCCCGGAAAATCGAGCGGAAGCCATTTTCTCCGCCCGCCGCGCCCAGGCCCGTGGCGATCGACGAGAACTTTGAAGCGACGGCAGTGGGCAACCTCGCGGAGGGAGCCCATTCGAACGAGGAAGGGGAGGCGACGGTGCGGGTGAGCGATGAGCAGGCGGCCACGGGTATGCGCAGTCTGAAGTTCAGCGATGCGCCTGGACTCACCGCCCAGTACAACCCCCATGTATTCTATACGCCGGGCTACAGGACGGGCAGGGCGCGGGTGAGCTTCTTGATCCGTGTCGAGGCCGGGGCGGTGTTCTACCACGAATGGCGCGACAGCCAGAATCCCTATCAGGTTGGGCCGAGCCTGTGGTTCAACAAGGGGCAACTCATGGTGGGGGGCAATGTGCTGTCGCCTCTGCCGGAAGGGCACTGGGTCGCGGTGGAGATTTCCTGCAAACTCGGACGCGAGGCGGACGGCACCTTTGATCTGGGGCTGGTCGTGCCCGGTATGCCGCCCCAGGGTTTCACGGGTCTGGCGTGCGGCTCGCCCACCTTTCGCCGCCTGGACTGGATGGGGTTTGTCTCTCCGGCAACAGAGAAGTCGGCGGTGTTTGTGGATGACGTGAAGGCGACGGTGGAGTGACCCATGACGGAACCGTCCTGCGTTTTCAAATGAAGCGTGGGACAGTCCCGCACACGTGGCGTGTCCGCCTCGGTCCGGTTGACGGGCAGAGGTAGGGTTGATTTTTCCGTACTGGGCTTAGCTGCGTGCAGGACAGTCCCATTCGCGCTTACTCCGCCACGGCCCCGTCGTCGTTCACTTCGGCGGGGCCCGTCTCGGGCACGAACTCGACGAGGGCCTTGTCTACGCGGCGTTCGTCCATGTCCATGACTTCGAAGCGGAGTCCGCCGCAGATGAAGAAGTCACCGGCGGTGGGGATGCGGCCGAGTTGGGCCATGATGAAACCGCCGAGGGTCTTGAATCCGCCTTCGACTTCTTCGGCGATGGGGTGGCCGGGGAACATGGCATACAGGTCTTCGATGGCGAGGCTTCCGTTGAGGAGATAGGAGCCGTCCTCGCGGCGGATGACGTCGGGGTCTTCTTCTTCACCGGCCTCGGGCAGGCTGCCGACGATGCATTCGAAGATATCGTTGAGGGTTACGACACCCTGAACGCCGCCGAATTCGTCCTGCACGATGGCGAAGTGGATGCCGGAGGACTTGAACTGGCGGAGGAGGCCCAGGGCGCGGGTGGTATCGGGCACGTGGAGCGCCTGGGTCATGCACTCGGTGAGATCCACCACATCGGATTTGGAGATGGCGTCCATGATGTCGCGCAGGTGCACTACGCCGAGTATGTTTTCCACGTTGTCGCCATAGACGGGATAGCGGGAGTGCCGGTTTTCTTCGATGACGTCGAGGATTTCGGCGCGCGTGGCGGTCTGGGGGAAGCTCACCATGTCTCGTCGGGGCGTCATGAGGGTGCCGACGCGCCGATCATCGAGGTGGAGCATGCGGATGAGCATGTCCTTTTCTTCGCCGCTGAGGACGCCCGTCTTGGCGCCCTGGCGAATCATCATGCGGATGTCGTCTTCCGTTACGTCGCCTTCGGGTGTCTGCTTCAGGGGCAGGAGCATGAGGATGAGGTTGGTGGTGCCGGATAGCAGGCTGATGAGGGGGGACGTGAGGGTGGAGAGCCAGCGCATGGGGCCGGCGGTGACGCGGCTGATGCCCTCGGGGTTGGACATGGCGATACGCTTGGGGGCGAGTTCGCCGAGGGTGAGGGAGAGGTAGGTGATGAGGAGTACGACGATGCCCAGGGCGATGTTCTGCCGGTGCAACTCCGGCACACCGACCTTCTGGAGCAGCTCGGCCACGGGCGTGGCAAAGCGCGCACCGCCCACGACGCCCGCCAGGGTGCCGATAAGGGTGATGCCGACTTGCACCGTGGAAAGGAAGCGGTTGGGGTCGTCGAGGAGCTTGAGGGCCTCGGCGGCGCCGTGGTCACCCGACGCCGCCAGTTGCTCCAGACGCGAGCGGCGCGCAGAGACGATGGCGATTTCGGTCATGGAAAACAAGCCGTTTCCCATGATTAGGGCAACCAGCAGAACCAACTCCCAAAAAATCTGGGGCATTTAGATCGTATTCCTTGTTGTAGGGGCAAGACGGCGCGCCCAGCAAAGTGGTATTCACGCGTCCGGTTGCCTGTTGTACCGGGATTCCCCGACAGGGTTGAAGTATAGCTAAATTGCGGCCATCCCTGCCCCTTTCTGGCGACCGAACACCGGCTTAGAAGTTTTCCACCATGAATGTGCACCGAGCAGCCGTTGGCCGCGAACCGATGTTTCACCACGAAGGCCTCGAAGAGCACGAAGAACAAAGAGGGAAGGAAGCGTTCTGCAATGGTGATTTCCCCTGCAAACGAAGCAAGGCCAAATCGCACTCGCACCCCCAATTATCTTTGCGCCTTCGCGCCTTTGCGTGCAATAGATCCGGAAGAATGCATGCAACGGAAACTTAACGTCCTCTCCAGGATTCATGCGATGAAGCAGTAGTCCTCGCCCTCGCGGAAGCCCAGGCGGCCCGCGTGGGCACGGATCTCGTCGCGGGCGCCGGGGGTGCCCACGGCGACGACGACGAAACACGCACCGGGCGCGGGGAGGTCTTCGGGTCGGATAACGTGGTAGCCGTGAATTCGCTGACCGATCTTGGCGGGGCGGATATCCGCGACCGCCTGAAGCGTTTCCTGCGGCCATTCGCGCAGCCAGCGTTTGCCGACTTCGCCCGCGCCCCATTGATACAGCGGACGCCCCCTCGTTATTCGCGACTCGTGGAGCCAATGGCGCTTGAATCGGCGGAAAGCCGCTTCGGAATAGCGTGGAGAGGTCATGGAGAGGCGGCCCGGATGTTCGCGCCAGTCCAGGAGGGCTTCGGGCACATTGCCGAGGTGGTAGCCACTCCGCCAGAAGCGCATCACGAGGTCGTAATCTTCCGGGCCATCGAAATCCCGGTAGCCTCCGATGTTTTCGAAGGCCGCGCGGCGCATCATGAAGGTGGGGTGGGCCATGGGGCACTCGACGAACAATTCCCGCTCGATTTCTTCGTGGGTGGTATTGCGGTTGAGCCACGTTTCGTAGCGCCTGCGTCCGGAACCGATGTTTGGGCCGCCCATGCGCACCCGGGTGCCGCATAGTCCACCTTGCGGGTGGGCGGTGAACCAGGCGAGCTGGCGCTCCAGACGCTCCGGGTGGGCGACATCGTCCGCGTCCATCCGGGCGATGAAATCGCTCCGGGCGGCAGCGCAACCGTCGATGAGCGTGGGTACCAGGCCCCGATGCGGGCAACGGCGCAGAACGACACGCGGGTCTGACGCGGCGAAGCGGCCAGCGATGGCGGCGCTATCGTCGGTTGAACCATCGTCTACGATGGTCAGTTCCCAGTCGCGGTGAGTCTGGGACTGGATGGATTCCACCGCGCGCGCGAGGGTTTCCGCGCCGTTGTATACGGGCAGTACGACCGACAGGGTTGCGGGAGGTGGATCGGGCATTGACCGGGTCACTTGAGGGTGACGATGAAAACCGCAAAGGCGTGGGGGGGCATCACGTGGGAGAAGGTAGTGGCCTCCGGGGTCAGGTTCAGTCGCGCGGGGGTGACGACTTTGGGGGCCTCGAAGGAATTCTCGGCCGTCGGAGAGGCGGCGGTCAATATGCGGCCCGAGAGGTTCACAATGGTGGCCTCGCGGATTTCCACCTGCAGGGGGATTTCGTCGGTGCAGCTCAAGTTGGCCACGGTGATGCAGAGGCGCTTTCTGGCTCGGGAAGTACTCACGGAGAGGGCGGGGACGGAGGATGGTCCACCGGCGGCGGGGGGCAGCGCGAGCCGGGGACTCTCCAACTCGTTGAAGAGGAGGCGGGCGTCCTTGTGGGGCTGCATCATGTCCACCACGTGGTAGGCCGGTGTGAGGAACACTTCGCTGTCCCGGGTCTTCACGAGGCAGAGGAGGCTGTTGACCGCCTGGGCCATGGCTGCCAATCGGAGCTGGGCGGCGTGATCGTTGAAGCAGTGGAGGAAGGCTGCGGTGAGGAGGGCGTCGCGCAGGGTAACGGGTTGGTCCAGGCCGCTTTCGGGGGTGGCTTCCGGGTGTTTGACGCCCCACTGGGAGACGGCGATGGTGGGCGGGTTTTCGGGGCTAGTGCTTGCTATGGACAGGGCGAATCGGCGAAAAGAAGATTCAAACCGACAGAAACTGGCGATAGAATGGAGGTAGCCCTCTTTGCCGAAACTGGCCCCGCCGGTTGTCTCCAGTATATGGCTGGTGTGGTGTGTTTTTGTGGCGTTTTGGTTTGTTTTTGTTGGCAACTTTGCTTCGGAGGTCTCGGTAATTTCGGAATTCAATACCCGAAGCGATTCTTCATCACCCCCGCCTGTGTAGGTCCAGCAGGGCACCTCGAAGGGGTCGGGGCTGCCATTGTGGGTGCGGAGGCGGGTCAGGGATGTGTCTCCGCCGAAGGTGCAGTACTCGATCCATTCGAGGGCATCGCGGTAGGAGCCTGTGGCGCTGTTGCAGGTGATCCAGGGCTTGCAGCCCACCTTTTCGCAGAGCAGCATGAACTCGTGGGTGCCGAAGGCGTTGGGCTCGATTTGCTGCCAGGGGATGTTGACCCGCTGTTCCCGTGCTTTGCCGGTGCCGATGCCATCGCGCCAGTGGTAGTAGTTGGCGAAGGTATCCCCGGGCCACTTGAGCACGGGGACGCGGAGGTGCTTCAGGATGGCGAGGACGTCCATCCGCAGTCCCTCTTCATTGGAAATGCGCGAGGCGCGACCGATCCATATGCCTTCGTAAACACTCTGCCCCACCATTTCGATTTGGTGTCCGTAGATTTCGGGGGCGATTCGGGCGCGGGTGATGGCGGGCCAGACCCGGAGTTTGGCGGCGGTCATTCGAGGGGGGCCCCGGGCGCGTCAAACTGGTTCATATAGGGGAAGACGCGATCGGAGACGAAAGAGCGTACGCCGCGGCAGTGGTCGGTGATGATCCCCATACCGCCCGGACCGATGGGTTCGCGGGTGAAGATGCCCTTGGCCTCGACATAGATCTCGTTGCGGCTCTGGCGAAAGGGTTCGATGGCGATCTGGAAATTGCCGGGATACTCGTCGGTGTCGGGGAAGTGAAAGCGCAGGCCCGCCATGGCGATGGGACGCTGAAAGTGCTGACCGACTCGGCCCTGTTGTCCGCACATGTGCTCGAGGACGAAGACTCGACCGTCCTGCACGTGGGTGAGTGCGAAGGTGGAGCGGACGGTGGCGGTATGGGCGATGAACTGATTCACCCCTTCCATTTCCAGGACGCGGGAGCCGATAGCGTCGACTTTGTCGAGGAAAGCGTTGAGTGGGATTTCCGCCCATTCTTCCAGAATGAGGAGGCGATCGGGCAGGAAGAGGCAGATCGACTGGGTGCGCTTGCCGCTTTTCGAGTAGAATCGGGCCTGGGCCGGATTGGTGAAGTCGGAGGCGTCGTAGGCGGCGTTGCGGGTCTGGGACAGCTCATAGTAGAGCTTTTGCAGGGCCTCTTTTTTATAGCGAAGGGGGGCGTGGATAAGCTCAACCCCGAAATGTATTACGCGATCTTCTGATTGCATGAAATCCGCCTGTTCTGGACCGTGGCCGAAGGGCCGGGAGTATCGTGATCCCGTACCATACTAGGAATCGACCCCGCCTTCCAATAAATTCATGGGCATGGGCTCGGGTCGCGGGCAGCGCGTCGCCAGGGACACGAAGGTGCGCGCGCCGGCGGAGCGGTGGAGGGCCTCCATGCAGTCGAGGACGTGGAGGGCCATTCGCGCGCTCGCGCGGGGTTCGCGCCCATCCTGAATGGCCCGGGCCATTTCGGCCAGGCCGAGGCCGCGGGACTGGCTGGCGTAGGTATGGCTCAGGGGCACATCGGCGAAGGCGTCCGCACCGCGCCGCTTGAGTCTGATGGGCCCGCCGAAGGTGTTGGGGTCGGCCACCTGCAGGCTGCCCTCGGTGCCGTGGATCTCCAGGTGGGGCAGGGAATGGCCGATGGCGTCGAAGCTCATGATGAGGGTGGCGAGGGCGCCGCTTTCGAAGGCGAGGGTGCCGGAGACGTGGGTGGGCACCGCGACGGGCACGGCCTGTCCAAATCGGGCCTCGCTGGTGATGATGCGCTCGGAGGCGGCGGCCGTGGTCATGGCGCATGCCTGGGTTATGGGGCCGAGGAGCGTGACCAGGGCGCTGAGGTAGTAGGGGCCCATGTCGAAGAGAGGGCCGCCGCCGGGGGCATAGTAGAAGGCGGGATCGGGGTGCCAGGATTCGTGACCGGGGCAGAGCATGAAGGCGGTGGCGGAGACGGGCCGACCGATCCAGCCGTCATCGATGAGTTTTCGCGCGGTCTGGATTCCGGCGCCGAGGACGGTATCCGGCGCGCATCCGATGGTGACGCCCGCCGCGCCGGCCTGCTCGAGTAGGGAGATGGATTCCGCGAGGGACAGGCCGAGGGGCTTCTCGGTGTAGGCGTGTTTTCCGGCGGCTATCGCGGTCCGGAGCACCGGGGTGTGTGCCTGGGGCGGCGTGAGGTTCAGCACCAGATCGACTTCGGGGTCGCCGGGGAGATTGGCCACGTCCAGTACGCGGGGAATGGCGTGGCGCACGGCGGCGGCTTCCGCACGTGCGGGGTCCCGATCCGCGCAGGCGACGATTTGGAGATCGCGAAAGCGCCCGCCGGCTTCGAAATAGACGGTGGAAATGTTGCCGCAGCCGATGAGGCCCACGCGCATGGGGTTCATGAGGTTGCTCCCGCGCTGAAGTTTGTTCGTCGTGGCCGAGGGGCCCGGGTCAATCCCGCGCGGCCCAAAGCATGCCACGGGTCATGATGGTGAAAGTTTCCGGCTGCTCGAACTCGTGGGGGGCATGGCCCAGGGCGGAGTAGAATACGCGCCCGGCGCCCCAGTGTCGCTTCCACACGACGGGCATGACGACGCCATCGATCCACGGATGAACCGCGCCGGTGAAGGTGGTGGTGGCCAGCACTTCGTTGGAGGGGTCCACATGCAGGTAGTACTGCTCCGAGTGCACAGGGAAATCGACGAGGTCTTCCATGATGGCGTCATCCGGTCGGGTAATGTGGACGCGGTATTCCAGGATGTTGCCCGGGTGGGCGACGAACTGGCCGCCGCACATGAACTGGTAGGCGGTGCTGGCGCGAAAGGCGTCGCCCATGCCGCCGTGCCAGCCGGCGAGGCCCACGCCCGCTTCAATGGCGGCGAGGAGGTTGGCCTCCTGCGATTCGCTCAGGGTGCCCATGGTCCAACAGGGGACGATGAGGTGCTGGGTCGCGAGGAAGTCGGGCTCATCCAGGATGGCGAGGCTGTCCGAGAGGGTCACGGTGAAGCCTTCGCCTTCGAGGAAAGGAACAAAGCGGCGGACGCTGGCCTCGGGCTCGTGGCCCTCCCAGCCGCCATACACCATCAATGCGGCTCTGCCGCTCATGGGCAATCCCTATTTCTTTTCCGCGATGAATACGACGCAGGGGGGGAAGTTTTTCCAGATGGGCTCGGAGCATTTGACCTCGCCGAAGCGCTTCACCATTTTTTCACGGAAAAACTTGCGCCCGGACGGGACAAAAGGACTCACGGCATAGGCGAAGGTGACGAAGCGGCCGCCGGGCTGCAGCACATCGTAGGTGGCTTCCAGGATTTCGTCCTGCAGGGCGTCGTCAAAGCGGGTCCAGGGGAGGCCGGAGACGATGGTGTCGCATCCGCTGAATCCGGCTTCTTCCAGGTACTTTCTTGCGTTCTGGGCGCAATCGTGAATCACCTTTACGGTCGGACAACGATCCTGGGTGACTTTCACGAATTCTTCGTTGACTTCGAGCGCGATAAAAAACGCATCCTCGGGCTTTTTGGCGAGAATGGCTTCGGTAAAGACTCCCGTGCCGGGGCCATACTCCACAATGACCTTCGCCGTGCGAACCTCCGCCATCTCCGTCACGATATCCGCCAGTTGCTTGCCGCTGGGGGCGATGGCACCCGTGCTCTTGTTGGCACGGATAACCTCTTTCATGAAGCTGAGGGTGCTCAATGGATCTGCTCCTTCCTGGCCGCCGGGAGGGGCGATACCGGGCCCGACAACCGCAAGCGGCGGGGCCGCGTCGGAAATAAACGTGAGGTATGGCTGGCCATACGAAATTTCGAAGTGCTCTGCTTTCAGCGGGTTAGCACGAAAATGGGCATGGCGGTAACGCCGTGGCCCGCTGTAGGAGCTATTGTGCCATAGCGCCGGGGAAAATCACAAGAACGGGGGGAGCAATGCTGAGTGATCCCCAGTTTTCGATTCTTTGCAATTGTTTGCGTGGCAGATAGTTAGCTGTTGACGTAGCGCCAAATTT